>CACFZQ010000001.1:0-50131 GCA_902570835.1 uncultured Pelagibacteraceae bacterium
TAAATAATCAGTTAAAAGTGATGGAGTACCTAACTTAGAAAAAACTGCTCCAAAAAAATTAGATGCAGCAACAAGAAACATAATCAAAGCTGTAATTTCTAAAGTTTTAATTAAAGCCTCTTTTAATCCTTTGAAAGTCATTTTTTTATAGGCCAAAGCTAGAACAATAGATCCAAAAGCTCCCATACCAGCTCCCTCAGTTGGAGTTGCTAAACCAAACAAAATACTTCCTAACGCAAAAAATACTAAAGCTGCTGGTGGAACTAAGCCCATAAAAAATTCATACCAAACTTTACCCATATTCGTTGGTCTTTCATTGGCTGGTAAAACTGGACCTAGTTTATGATTTAAAAAACATCTTAAAGTAGTGTAGCCTGCGTACAAGCATGCAAGCATTATTCCAGGGATTATTGCTGCAGCAAATAAATCTGTAACTGGAATTTCTAAAACAGGACCCATAACTACTAACATAATGCTTGGTGGAATTAAAATTCCAAGAGTTCCACCTGCACAAATTAAACCGGCTGACAATCTTGTGTCATAACCAGATCTGATCATCGTCTTACCTGCCATAATTCCTAAAATTGTAACTGAAGCTCCAACAATTCCTGTTGCTGCAGCAAATATTGTAGATACAAACATAACTGCATAAAATAATGCACCTCTAGTTTTAGAAAGCATTAGTTGGACAGCATTAAACAATCTTTCCATTAAGCCAGCTTGTTCCATTAGAATTCCCATAAAAATAAAGAGCGGGACTGCCGCGAGTGTATTCTCGGTCATTATCATATTGAATTGGAGCGTCATTAGGTAAAAAACTAATTTTCCAAAACCCCAATAACCAAATACAAGGCCTAAAAATATTAAAGTGAACGAAATTGGAAAACCAACAAAGATTGCAAATAACATGCAACCAATCATTATTGCACCAATTATTTCGGGTGTAAAAAATTCCATTATGGCCATCTTCCTTTTACAAAGGCATAGTAGCTCTTAAGAACTTCAGATATTCCTTGAACCAATAACAAAAAAGCTCCAATAGGCATACAGCTTTTGAGTGGCCACATGACAGGCATCCATGTAGTATCCATTGCTCTTTGAATTCTGACTTTACCACCTAAACATTCCATTAAATCTGATCTTCCACAAATAGATGTGTAAGCGTAATCAAAGCTAACCCAGAAAAATACTAAGAAACCCGGGAAAAAAAATAATAAGTATAAAAATAAATCTACTTTGGCTTGATTTCTTACTTTCCAATTTCGATATAAAAAATCAGCCCTTATATGTATTCCTTTTGATAAAGTATATGCTGCACCCAACATGAATAAAGCACCAGCTAACATTCTACTAACATCAAACGACCAAAGAGTTGGACGGTTAAAGAAATGTCTTCCGATTACTTCATATACCATTGCAAATATTAAAGGCACTGTTATCCAGCAAACAATTTTGCCAGTAACAAGCATATTTCTGTCAATAAATTCTATTGTTTTTGCCATCCAAGGATCCATGTCCTTTGGCATTTTTGTGTTAGTACGACGTTCAGCGATAAGCTCATCAGTTATGTCCAGATTTTCACTAACGTTCTCTTTAGACTTTTTATCAACCATTGAGCAATTAATTAATTTTGATTATTAAAAAACGGGGATAAATTTAATTACCCCCGTTTTAAATTAAGTTTTATTGTTGATTTGCAAAAGCAGTTCCGATTGAAGCGTCAGATGTTTCCATTTGCGCAATAAAAGGTACTACAATTTTCGCATGTGCAGTCATGTGCTCATAAACTTCTTTAAAGAAAGCATTTTCTGCAGCGTTCTTTTTAAGAGTTGCTTGAGCAGCATTCATGTACTCAGTGAAATAATCAGCTGGTGTATCCCATAATTTTACACCATGATTTTCAGTAAGATCAATCAATGCTTTTCCATTTTCTACAGCTCTATTAGTGATGTTTCTAGTTATCATCGCTTCAGATGCAATTTCCATTGCATATTTTTGATGATCAGTTAGAGAATTATATACATCACCATTGATGTAAATATCACCATTAACTACGTTTTGGTGTAAACCTTGTAGGTAGTAGTTTTTTAGAACTTTTTGGAAACCAAAAACTGAGTCTGGCTTTGGACAACACCATTCAGCAGCATCGATAGTTCCTTTTTCAAGTGCAGGTAAAATATCTCCACCTGACATAGAAACTGATGCAACACCAATATCTTTATAAGTTTGTCCTGGAATTCCTGGAGGAGTTCTGAATCTGTATTTTCTGAAATCATCCATGCTTGTAATTGGCTCTTTGAACCAACCTAATGCCTCAGGTCCAGATGAAGCCATCACAAAACCTTTAACATTCATACCCATTTCATCCCAAAGTCTGTCGTATAACTGTTTTCCACCGTTATCAAAATACCATGCTAACCATGATTTAGTTGATAATCCGATTCCTCCACCTGCAACAGGTGAACCGAACAACATAGCAGCTGGGTGGTAGTTAGACCAGTAGTGTGTCCAAGCAGCACCACCATCAACTAAACCTTTGTCAACAGCTTCTAGTGTTTCTTTCATACCAACAACTTCACCTTTAGATAAAAGTTCAAACACTAACTCTCCTCGAGTTAATTGAGTAACTCTATCAGTCCACATCTTTACGATTTGACCATCGTAAGAAGTTTTAGGAAAAGTAAGTTGGATTTTTAAAGTTTTAGCAGAAGCAGTACTAATTAAAGATACCGCAAAAACTAAAGCTAAAATCATTGAAGTGATTTTTTTCATTTATTTCCCTCTCTTTATTTATTTATTAAG
The DNA here is from genome assembly GCA_902570835.1 of uncultured Pelagibacteraceae bacterium. Taxonomy (GTDB): domain Bacteria; phylum Pseudomonadota; class Alphaproteobacteria; order Pelagibacterales; family Pelagibacteraceae; genus Pelagibacter. Next base: position 2,803 of record CACFZQ010000001.1, read on the forward strand.
ACTTAATAATTTATGTAGTAAACATTATTGAAATAAGAAAGTAAAGTGATTAAAATAATTATATATAAATTTTAAATATAAATTTTATTAATTCTAAACTAATCTTCGCCTTTAGGATCAAAAGGATAATCCCACGCATCACCACCAATTTTTTTTGAAATACCTGAATAATCAGTATCCGCATCACCTTCCTCACAAAAATCTGAAAAAATTTTTAAAGCAGCTTTTCCTAGAGGTGTGCTTGCATTAACTGAGGTAGCTGCATCATTTGCTAAATTTAAATCTTTTTTCATCATAGCTGCTGTAAAACCTGGTCTATATTTATTATTTGAAGGAACCCCATCTGTTAAATCAGGTAAAGGGGTATAGTTTGTGAGTGCCCAATTGTTACCTGATGCTTCTTTGATTATTTTATGAACTTTTTTTATATCCATTTTTAATCTTTTTGCTAACATCAAAGCCTCGGATGCTGCTATCATCGAAATTCCAAGAGACATGTTGTTACAAATTTTTACACCAACCCCACTTCCTTGATCTCCAGCATGTAGTATTTTTTGTCCCATTATCTCTAAAAGTGGTGAAGCTAATTTTACTGCATCATTACTACCACCAACTAAAAAATTCAATTTTCCAACTCTAGCACCCATCACCCCACCAGTAACTGGAGCGTCAATCATTTTTATTCCCAAAGACTTTGCTTCATCTCCTACATTTAATGAAGTTTCAATATCTATTGTTGAACATTCAATAATTAAACAATCTTTAGAAATTTTTTTTAAAATTCCATTCTCTCCAAGATATAATTCATAAACATGTTTTCCCTCTGGTAACATTGATATTACAGATGATGCATTGGATAAAAGATCATCTAAAGAATTTACAACATTTAAACCTGTCTTTTTTGCAATTTTAATTGCGTGTTCTGAAACATCGAAAACTTTAACCTGTTTGCCAGCTTTTACTAATTGTTGTGCCATGGGATTTCCCATGTTTCCTACTCCAATAAATGCAATATGATTACTCATCTATGTTTGAACTCCCTCTATTAATTAATACTGTTTTACTTTGAGTGAAATGATTGATCATACTATCAAATGCATATTCTTTTCCAAGACCACTCATTTTTAATCCACCATAAGAAACATTTGCTCTTGGAGCCACACATTGATTAACTTGAACAAAACCTGCATCTATTTCCTCAACAAATTGAAGTGATCTTGATAGATTTTGTGTCCATAAAACTGCTGACAATCCAAAAGGAGTATCATTTGCACTTTCAATAACTTCGTCAAATGATTTAAATGGAATTGCACAAGCAACTGGACCAAATATTTCTTCCTGACACACAGGTGATTTTACTGGAACCCCCGACAATAAAGTAGGTTCATAAAAAAAACCTTCTTGGTATTCACCACCTTTTTTTTGATTACCTCCATGTAGAACTTTTGTTGATGAGTTTTCTTTTGCAATATTCATATAATGTAATGTTCTTTTCATTTGATCCTCTGAAATTATTGCTCCTACATCTGAATTTTCATCTAAAGCATTTCCCATTTTAAGATTTTTTAATCTATCAACAACGCCATCTAAAACTTTTTCATAAATTTTTTCTTGTATATAAACTCTTGAGCCAGCAGTACATGCTTGTCCTTGTCTGGTATATCTCATACCATCGATTACGCCAGGTATAGCAATATCAAGATCTGCATCGCTCATGATTATATTAGGATTTTTTCCACCGAGTTCTAATGTTACCGGACAAAGTTTTGGAGCTGCTTTTTGAGCAATAATTTTACCAACATTAAATGAACCAGTGAAAGTAATTTTTCTTACATCTTGATGAGACAAAAGTGGCTCTCCGCATTCTTCTCCGTATCCAGAAATAACATTTAAAACTCCTGGAGGAAGTTCTTGTTGAAAAATCTCTGCTAATAGTAATGCACAGAAAGGTGCTTGCTCAGCTGTCTTTAAAACAACAGTATTACCAGCTACAATTGCTGGAGCTATCTTTGCAACAGTTAAAAATAAAGGAGCATTCCAAGGAACGATAGCGCAAACAACTCCAATTGGATCTCTTGTTGTGTAGTGTAAAGTATTTGCAATATTTGGAGGATAATTCTCACCTTTAATCTCTCCAGATAAACCAGCAAACATCCTAGTTAATTCAATTGAGGCGGAAGTTTCTGGTTTAGCTTGTGTTCTTAAAGCGTTCCCTGTATCCAGCGCTAGTAAAGTTTCAATCTCATCTCTTCTTTGCTCAAGTTTTCTAGCACCTAATTCTACCAATCTTCCTCTTTCTCTTGCTGGTACTTTCTTCCATTCTTTAAAAGCATTTAGAGAAGATTTAACTGCAAGATCAACTTCAACCTTATTGCATTGGGGAGCTTCACCTATATTTTCTCCTGTGCTTGGATTTATCACATCAATTTTATTATTAGTAGATGGTGAGATTAATTTACCGTCTATTAAAATTTTATTTGATAATCTTTTTGCATTTTTATTTGCTTTTTCAAAATTACTTAAAAAATTACTCATAATTACAATTCACCTTCTCTTGTTTTAGCAGCTAACCAACCACCATCAATTTTAATCTCCGATCCATTAATAAAATCAGATTCATTACAAGATAAAAAAATTGCTGCGCCAACTATATCAGATGGTAGTCCCCACCTACCGACGATTGTTTCTTTTCCCCATTGCTCACCATGAGTTGGGTCTTCTGCATATTTTTTATTAAATGGTGTAGATATTAGACCTGGACAAATTGTATTGACATTTATATTTGTTCCCTTCAAATCTATAGCAAGAGCTCTGGTTAAACCCAGTATTCCACTTTTGGCTGCAACATATCCTACACGATCAGGTCTCCCCATAAAACTAGCAATCGAACCAAAATTAATAATTTTACCTTTACCTATTTTTTTCATCTCAGGTATTACTGCCTGACAACAAATGTATGGTCCAGTAAGATTAACAGAAATCATGTCATTCCAATCGCTTAAGTCATGATTTTCAAGTTTTTTAACATGTCTTATCCCAGCGTTATTAATCAATATATCTATTTGATCAAACCTATTAATTGTTTCTGATATCAAGTTTTTAACACTTGCTTCGTTTGAAACATCTGTTTCTACATAAATTGCATCACCACTATTTTTTATGATTTCTGCAACAACATTAGAAGAATTTTCTTGATCTAAATCTGCAACAACAACTTTAGCTCCCTCTTTAGCAAGGCCTAAAGAAATTTCTTCTCCTATACCTTTTCCACCACCTGTAACAATTGCAACTTTATTTTTTAATTTCATTTTTAACACTAAATATTATTTCATGATCAAATACAAAAAAAAATTATTGTTTTTAAGCTCTAAAAAATAGGTATATTTTTGATACTATGAAAAAATTTGAGAGTATTAATAACTTTTTAAAATTAATAGGTGGAAAATGGAAAATTAAAATTTTAGCTGAATTACACATGGGACCTAGAAGATTTTCTGAATTAAAGACCAATTTAGATGGTATTACTGCAAGAATGTTAATTAGAGAATTGAGAAATTTAGAAAATGATACTCTAATAAAAAAAAGGATTAACAATAAAATAAATGATTATATTTTAACTGATTTCGGTAAATCCAGTGCTTACATAATCGAAGCTATAAACGATTGGGGAAATAATAAGAAACGTAAAATTAATAAAGTGATTGAAAATGATTATCGTGTAATTGATTTATTTCAGGAAGAAATACGTATCAAAAAGCTACAGAGTCAAAGAATTAAAAAATAGAAACTAATTGTAACTTACAAGGGGTTTATTACTTTTTATCCAAGATTGAATTCCACCTTCGAGAACATACACATTTGTAAAACCTAAATCTTCAGCAAATGCATTTCCTAAAATTTCAGCAGTTTTTCCATCATGACTTATAAAAATTAATTCTATTCCTTGGGACTCAGCACCTGCCAAGGCTCTAATTTTGTCCATTAAATAAACATTAAACTTACCATTAATATCAAAAGCTGTTTCTTGAAACGATCCTTTAATGACACCTGTCTTTTTCCATTGATTATCGAGCCTGATATCCAATGCCACAGCATTTTCTTTTATTAATTTTTCTAGTTTTTCATTGTTAATTTTTTCATAATTAGGACTTAAAACATCTAGAATTTTAAATTCAAAAATCAAATTTGAATTTGGTGGTATCAATTCACCCGCTCCCTTTTCACCATAAGCCAGCTGTGCAGGTATTTTTATTTTTCTTTTTGACCCTTTATTTGTTCCTATTATTCCTTGTTCAAATCCTGGAATAACTTCTTTCATACCAATTTGAAAAACTAAAGGTTTATCTTTACCAACATTAGTGTCAAAGACTGTTCCATCTTCAAAAGAACCCGTATATTCAATTTTTACCCAAGAATGATTTACAACTTTTAAACCATCTCCTTTTGTATCATTAATGATTTCAATATTTTCAGCAAAAAGAATATTAACTTTAAAAATAATTAAAATAGTTATTAAAAAAAATTTTTTCATTTAAGAGATATATTAAAACCCTTATACATTTTTTTTCTAACTTTATTACAGATTTCTCTATACTGAGGCAATCCTGCTGGATAAGGTATAAAAGTTTTTGGTTTACCTGGAATATTATCACCTTTATACCAAGAATTTTTTGCTTTCATAAAAAGAGATTTTTTAGCTAGTGTATTAATTTTTTTTACCCAATTTTCAGCTTCTTTGGCTTCAGGTTCAACTGAAAGACTATTTGATTTTTCTAAATATCTAATAAATTCTGAAATCCATTCTACATGTTGTTGAATTTGTGCAGGAACATTGGTTAATACTGAAGGACTACCAGGTCCAGATATGATAAAAAAATTTGGAAAATTTGGTATCATTAAGCCTAAATATGTTATCGGACCATTTTTCCAATATTTGTTTAATTTAATATTTTTTCTTCCAGTCAAATTTAAAGACAAAATAGGACCTGAAAGTGCATCATAACCTGTTGCAAAAATTATTTTATCAAATTTAAATTCCTCATTCTTTGTCTTTATCCCGTTTTTTGTAATATTAACAATTGGATTTTCCTTTAAATCAATTAAACGAACATTTTTTTTATTAAATGTTTCAAAATAATCTGTGTTTAAAGTTGGTCTTTTTGAAGTAAATGGATGCCCAAAATCTGTTAATTGTTTCGCAACTTCTTTGTCTTTAACTATATTATTTATTTTCTCCTTTATATAATTTGAAACTATTTTATTAGCACTTAATTTTTTAGTTATATCACTAAAACACGCTCTAAATGATAAACCTCCATTTAGCCATGCTTTTTCTAAAATTTTTAATCTTTTACTTTCATTAAAATCAAAAATAGATTTTTTCGAAAATTGAAACGCATGACCACCAGATGTTTTTAAAAGTAAGTTTTTAATTTGCTTGTAATTTTTTTTAGTATTCTCAATAAAAGTTTTTGTCAGTTTTCTGTTTCTTGCAGGAACACTATAATTTGGAGTTCTTTGAAATACTGTGAGTGATTTTGCGGATTTTGCTACAACTGGGGCAATTTGTATTCCACTTGATCCTGTTCCAATTTGTGCAACTTTTTGATTTTTAAAACTTATTTTTTTATCTGGCCATCTGCCACTATGATACCATTCTCCTTTAAAACTTTTAATACCTTTAATACTTGGAACATTCGCTGCAGATAATGATCCAACTGCACTTATTAAGTATTTGCAATAAAATACTTTTTTTTTATTTGTTTTTACTCGCCATAATTTTTTTTTATCTAAATAATCAGCTGAAATGACCTTATTGTTAAAAATTATATCCTTTCTTAAGCTAAGCTTTCTCTCTACATATTTAAGATAACTCAGGATTTCTTTTTGCTTAGGATATCTTTCTTTCCATTTCCAATTTTTGTAAATTTCTTCTGAAAAAGTATAGCAATAAATGTGGCTCTCAGTATCACATCTCGATCCTGGATATTTATTCCAATACCAAGTCCCTCCCACTTCTTTACCTTCTTCGATAAGAAGTGTTTTTAAACCTAATTGATCTCTACATTTATGTAATTGATATAAGCCGGAAAAACCTGCTCCTATAATTATTGCATCTAAATACAAAATTTTAATTAAATTGTATGGTTTTTAAAAATTTTACTTCCACCTTTATTTTCACCACTTACTAAATGTAGTTCTCTTTGCAGTGAATATCCTACTTTTTCTTCTATTGTTTTTGCACCCACATGATCAAAAAAAGAGGTAGCAGGCATATATCTATATGTAAGTCCCGCTCTTCTTTTTCCAGAATTGTTTGCTCTTGATCCATGAAATAAATAAACATCATGCATTGAGAACATTCCAGGCTTTAAATGCACTGATTTTGCTTGGTCTTTAATTTCATCAATATTTTTTAAGGTTTGATTCAAAGTAACATTTGTGGATTCTAGTGTGTTGTGTTCTGCCAACTTTCTATCAAAATGTGATCCAGGTATATACTGTAGTGGACCATTTTCTTCTGTGACTTCATCAATCGACAGCCAAACAGTCACTGACTCTAGTGGTTTTATGGGCCAGTACTCACCATCTTGATGCCAAGGTGTCTCTTTTCCATTTTTTTCTTTTTTACAAAATAATGATGATCCCCAAAGAATTATATCTTCTCCGATCAATTGCTTAACTTCTCCTATAATTTCTGGATACATTGCAAATTCCAAAAATTTACTATCTCTCTCATACAAACCGCTTACAAATTCATTATTTTCATCTTTATGATCTTCAAGATATTTGTCTAAAGCTGAGTTTAAGTCTTTTACTTTATCTGAGGATAATTGAGTTGAGCTTTTTACTAAGCCATCAGTGTTGTAAGTTTTAATTTGATCAACAGAAAGCATATTTAAATTTATTGAATATTTACTTTAATGTCAAATTTTAAGTTTAATAAATATATATAAAGTCTATATTCAATTTTATATTGCTAATATTTCAAAATGAAAAAAATTTATACTTGGTCAGCTAAACCTGCTGAACGAAATCTAACTGTTAATGATCTTAAATCTTCTAAAGGAAAAAAAAAATTTACTCAAGTTAGGGCAAATACATTTGATGAAGCTTTTGCAGCAGAAGAAGCTGGTATTGATATGATTGTTGCAAATGCAAGAAATATTGTTGAAGTTAGAAAAGGTTCAAATAATTTATTCTTAACAGCGTCATTATTTTGGGAGGAATTTGTTACTAAAGAAGAAATTTTAAAAGGTGCGTTTAAAGCATTAGAAAATGGAGCTGACGCAATTTTTACTCCGAGAAACACTGAAGTTATAGAAATGTTATCTAATGAAGATATTCCTGTAATGGGTCATCTTGGTTTAGTACCAAGAAAATCATCTTGGTTTGGTGGTTTAAGAGCTATCGGTAAAACTCCAAAAGAAGCTTATGAGCTTTTTCAAAATTTTAAAGATTTAGAAAATGCAGGAGCCTTTGCAGTAGAAGGTGAAGTCATCCCAGAAAATGTAATGAAAGAAATTTCAAATAGATCAAGTATGATAACCGTGTCTATGGGCTCAGGTAAAAAAACTGATGTTATATATTTATTTATGGAAGATATTTGTGGTGATACTCCAATACCTCCTAGGCATGCGAAAGCCTACGGAAATTTATTAAAACTTAAACAACAAGTAAATATTGAAAGATTAAAAGCATTAAAAGCTTTTAAAAAAGATGCATTAAGTGGAAAATTCCCTCAAAAAAAACAATCAGTAAATATAAGCAACCAAGAATTTAAAAAATTTTTAAATTTACTGAATACATAGATTATTCAATTTTTTTACTTTATAAGCAATTGAAATGGAAAGCTTTGACTTTATAATTCTTGGAGCAGGATCAGCTGGTTGTGTCCTAGCAAATAGATTATCTGAAAACCCTAATCACAAAGTATTATTACTTGAGGCAGGTGGAAAAGATAACTATCCATGGATTCATATCCCAGTAGGTTATTTTAAAACCATGCATAACCCTGATGTTGATTGGTGCTACAAAACTGAACCTGATGAAACTATGAACAATATTTCTATAAGGTATCCTAGAGGAAAAACCTTAGGAGGAAGTTCTTCAATTAATGGACTTTTGTATATTAGAGGACAACACAGAGATTATGACCTTTGGCGACAATCAGGAAACGCTGGGTGGAGCTGGGATGACGTTCTCCCATATTTTAAAAAGGCTGAAAACCAAGAGAGAGGTGCAAATGAATTTCATGGTGTAGGTGGTCCACTTTCTGTATCAGATCAAAGAATACAGCTGCCATTACTAAACGAGTTTCAGAATGCTGCTGAAGAATTTGGAATTCCAAAGACTAAAGATTTTAATACAGGTGATAATCATGGATGTGGATATTTTCAAGTAACTGAAAAAGATGGATTTAGATGTAGTACAGCAGTTGGATATCTTAACCCTATTAAAAATAGAAAAAATTTAAAAATCGTAACAAAAGCTCATGTAAAAAAAATTAATTTTGAAAACAAAATAGCCAAGGAAGTAGAGTTTTGGCAGCAAAGTGAATTAAAAAAAGTAAAAGTTCTAAAGGAGGTAATTCTGTCTTCAGGAGCAATTGGTTCTCCTCAAATTTTACAAGTATCAGGGATCGGAAATCCAATGCTTTTAAAAAATTTAGGAATTGATGTTATTCATCAATTAAATGGTGTTGGAGAAAATTTACATGATCATTTGATGTTTAGACCAATCTATAAAATTAACGGTATTAAATCTTTAAACAAAAAAGTTAATAGCTTGTTTGGAAAACTAATGATTGGTTTAGAATATATTTTTAAAAGAAGTGGACCAATGACAATGGGTGCAAGCCAACTTTGCATGTTTGCAAAAAGCGATCCATCTTTGGAGTTACCAGATTTACAATGGCATGTTCAGCCAATGAGCATGGACACTCTTGCTGCAACAAAAAATCATGATTTTCACGCTTTTACCCCTACTGTTTCAAATGTTAGACCAACAAGTAGAGGTTATGTGCGAGTAGTTGATAAAGACTCAAGAACTTATGCAAAAATTAAACAAAACTATCTTTCTACTGATCACGATAGAATGGTAGCAGCCAAAGGGCTAAAATTAACTAGAAAAATAGTAATGGAATCAGAAACTTTTAAAAAATATTCGCCGGAGGAATATAGGCCTGGTATTCATATTAATGATGATAAGGAGCTAGTCAAAGAGGCATCTAATTTTGCACAAACCATCTTTCATCCTGTCGGTACGTGTAAGATGGGGCAAGATGAAATGTCAGTTGTAGATGAAAAATTAAAAGTTAGAGGAATAGAAAATCTTAGAGTTATTGATGCATCAATAATGCCAAACATTACTTCAGGAAATACTAACGCGCCTACGATTATGATTGCAGAAAAAGGTGCTGACATGATACTACAAAAATAATGTTTGCAGAATTTTTTACTCCCGAACAAATTGCTATTTTAACACAAATAATTTTTATTGATTTAGTACTAGCTGGTGACAATGCCATAATAATTGGAATGGTAGCTTCAAAATTTCCTGTTGAGCAAAGGAAGAAGGTTATATTTTGGGGAATTGGTGGTGCAGTAATTTTAAGAATAATATTAACGTTACTAACAGCTTATTTGTTACAAATTACTGGACTAAGACTTATTGGAGGAATTTTACTTCTTTATATTGTTTACAAACTATATGTTGATGTAATTAAAGGATCAGACTCTGAAGAAAATATAAAAGTAGATAACTCAAGCTTTTTAAAAGCAATTTGGACTGTATTACTTGCTGATTTCACAATGAGTTTAGATAATGTTTTAGGTGTTGCTGGTGCTGCAGGTGATCATTATGGATTACTTGTGTTTGGATTAGTTCTATCGATTGTTTTAATGGCAACTGCTGCAACATTAATTTCTGGATGGATAAAAAAATACAAATGGATTGCATGGGTTGGGTTATTAGCAATATTAATAGTAGCTGTTGAGTTGATTTATACAGATATTAAAATAATATTATTTTAATGTATCTTCAAAAAATTAATCTTAAAAATAAGTACGCACTAGTTACTGGTGCTGGAAAAGGACTTGGTAGAGCTTGTTCCATTGCACTTGCAGAAGCTGGAGCAACAGTAATAGCATTAAGCAGAACTCCTTCTGATTTAAATAAATTAGAAAAAGATATAAAAAAAATTAAAGGTAAAGTAATTAAAGTTCCTTGCGATGTAATGAATTATGAAGATCTAAAAGCAAAATTAGAAAAAATCAAAATTATTGATGTCTTAGTAAACAATGCTGGAACTAATATTCCTGAACCTTTTGAAAAAATTAAACAAAAAAGTATGAACTACTTGGTAGATTTAAATTTAAAAGCTGCATTTAATGTTGCACAATTAGTAGTTAAGAAAATGCTTAAAAATAAAAAGAGACCTGGCTCTATTATTAATATGTCTTCTCAATTAGGTCATGTCGGTATGAGTGGGAGAAATGTCTACAATATGACTAAATTTGGGATTGAAGGTTTGACAAAAGGTATGGGTGTAGAGTTAGCTAAAAGAAATATAAGAGTTAACACAGTAGCTCCTACGTTTGTTGAAACTCCAATGGTTAAAAATTTCTTTAAAAATAAAAAATTTAAAAAACTAGCGCTTGGAAATATTCCAATGGGAAAAGCAGCAACTGAAAGTGATGTAGCAACAACAGTTTGTTTCTTAGCTTCACCTGCTTCTTCAATGATAACTGGAACATCAATTATAATAGATGGTGGATGGACAGCTCAGTAATAAATAGATTTTTTTTAATATTTTTCTTTTTTTTTTCAACTGCAAATGCAATAGAATTTCAAGGTAAATTCTTACAAGGGCATTTTATTTTAGGGAAAACAAATCCTGGTGCTAAGATAATTGTTGGAAAAAAAGAGGTAAGAGTATCAAAAGATGGTTTTTTTGTTTTTGGTATTGATAGAGATCAAAAATATGATCTTATTTTTACAAAAATCTTTGATGGAAAAAAAACTACAATAACTAAAAAAGTTTTAAAAAGAAAATACAACATTCAAAGAATAGATGGCTTGGAAGAAAGCAAAGTAACCCCACCCGAGTCAGTCTATAAAAGAATAAAAAAAGAAAACAATGCAATTGGTGAAGCAAGAGCAATTAATTCTGAATTACAGTTTTTTAAACAAAAATTTATAATGCCTGTTGAAGGAATTATTAGTGGTGTTTATGGGAGTCAAAGAATTTTAAACGGTAAGCCTAGATGGCCTCATTACGGAATTGATATAGCCTCAAAACAAGGAACGATGATAAAATCTTCAGGATCAGGAGTAGTTACAATGGCAGAAGATGACTTGTACTACACAGGAGGAACGGTAATCATGGATCATGGTCATGGAATTTCTACTATTTATTCTCACCTAGAAAGTGTTTTGGTTTCTGTAGGTGATTTAATAAATCAAGGTGATATTATTGGAACTGTAGGATCAACAGGAAGATCTACGGGACCTCATCTAGATTTTAGAATAAATTGGTTCCAAACAAGATTGGATCCAATGTCTGTCTTAAAATAATTTTTTCAAAATAAAAATGAATTATAAATCAAAAGAAACAATAGGAATTATTTTTGGAATAATTGCTTACTTTTCATTTTCAATTCTAGATGCAATTCAAAAAACAGCTGTAATTCACTACTCTATATTTCAATTATTATTTATTAAATATACTTTTGTACTATTGTTAAGTTTGATAGAGGCAAAAAGAGCTAACAATAATAATTTTTATAAATCTAATAATTTAAATCTTCAAATTGTCAGAAGTTTATTATCAATATTAGAGTCTGGTTTTTTTGTCTTATCTTTTAAATATTTATCTTTAGCTAATGCACATAGCATAGGTGCGTTAGCTCCTATCATTATAGTTGTTTTGTCAGTATTCATTTTGAATGAAAAAGTTTCAATCAAAACATGGATAGCAATCTTTGTTGGTTTCATCGGGGTGTTAATAATAATTAGACCTGCATCCGATGTATTTAATATAAATTCTTTCATTCCATTATTGGCTGCTTTTTTTCTAGGCCTATATCAAATAGCTACAAAAAAAATTACTGAATATGATGCTCCAGAAGTATCATTATTCTATTCTTCTTTAGTAGGTATTTTTATCACTTCAATAATGGCATTTAATTTTTGGCAACCTGTAGATATTAAATCTTTATATTTCTTTTTACCAATTGGTTTGTTTTTTTCATTGGGTATTTATTTTCAAATATTGGCTTTGAAAAACGCAAGAGCTAGCATAATTCAACCATTTCATTACACTTTAATTTTTTGGGCAATCATTTTTGGATTTTTCTTTTACGACGATATCCCAGATTTATTTACTATTATAGGTGCAATAATAATTACAACTTCGGGAATATTTGTTATTAATCAAACATCAAACAAATAAATTAAAAAAAATTATGACAAAAACACTTAAAGATAAAATTTCTGATAAATTAGTAAATGCTTTTTTAACAAATAAAATTATTTCACCAATACCTAGTAAATTTACAAAAAAACTTACTGAAGCGGACAAATTTAGAAAATTTTGTGAGAGCAAAATTAAAGATCCAATTGTAGGTTTTAAAGCTGGTGGAACAGGAATTCCATTAATGAAAAAACTAAAAGAAAAAGAACCATTTATTGCTTCTGTTTTTAAGAAGAATTTAATTAAAAGTGGAAAAAAAGTAAAAACAAATAAATCCACTTTAGGAATTGAACTTGAAGTTTGTTATTTAATAAAAAAAACTTTTTTTTCATCAAAAGGCAAAATAACTAACAATAATGTAACAAAATATATTTCTCACATGGCGCCTTGTATTGAGGTTGTTGGATACAGGCAAAAAAGAAAAGGTATTACTTCTTTTGGTGATTTAAGCAGTGATTTTGGAGGAAATATTAAATTTTTAATAGGACAAAAGAAAAAATTTAAAAAAATTAATATAGGAAATTTAAAAACGAATATTTCAAATAAAAAAGCTAAGCAAAGTGTAGATGGAAATACTGGTGCTGTTTATATCAATCCAATAAATTCTTTAAGATTTGTTTTAAATAAAGTTAAAAAAGATAAAACAATTTTAGATAAAGATTTTTATGTGTTTACCGGATCTACAGTTGGAGTTGTTCCAATAATTAAAAAAGGAATGTATTCTGCAAAGATTGAAAAGCTTGGATCTGTAAAGGCCAATATAATTTAAATTTCATATCTTGCTCTTAAACGTTCGTAAATAAGTCTTGATTTAACTCCCAAGCTTAGAAATGGTTCAGGAGGTAACCAAGTTGGTTTATTTCTTTTTTCTATAGTCTCTATTTCTAAACTATTTTCACCAATTGCTTTGATTGCGATTTGTTCACCAAATAAAGTTCCTACACCAATACCTGAACCGTTGTAACAACCAGCAGCAAATATATTGCTATCGATTTTTTCAAATATTTGAGAACTATTCCTTGTTCTTGAAACTATGCCAGACCAAGATGATTTAATTATATCATTGGGTAATTGTGGAAATCTTTTTTGTATTCCAATTTTCTGATTTAAAGATCTTTTTTTAAGAGTGGAATTTGACATACAAAATGGATTATGGACTTCTGCTGTATTTCTTATCAAAATTCTTCTATCTTTTGTCATTCTAATTGTTGCACCCATTGGCCTTACTGGTAATACACCCCATTCTTTTGGTTCGCCAATAGATTTAAATTCTTCATCAGATAACCCTCTTGTCATGCTCGCAGTTAAAGTAATTGGAAAATTATAATTTGATTTTATTCCTAGTGATTTTAAAAAACCATTCGTGGCAAAAATAATATTTTTTGTTTTAATTATTCCATTTTTGAAATTACAATAAATAAAATCTTGATTTTTAGTCCAATTTAATAAACAAGAATTTTCATACAAAAAAACATTGGAAGGTAAAGCATCAACCATTGCTCTAACTAATTTTCCTGGATGTAGTAGAATACCACCCTTTGTGTAAAGTCCGATATTATAAAAACTAGTACCCAATTTTTCATTCAATTCTTTGTTTCCAAATAAACTGTGTTCAAAGCCTAACTTAGATAATGTATTTGAAAAATTTTCTAAAATTTTTTTATCTTCAATTTTTGATGAAGCAAAATATTTACCACTTTCATTCCAATCACAATCTACTTGATGTTCTTTAATAAATTTTTTTACTACATCTATTCCTAATGAATAAATATGAGCTTTCTTTTTATAATTTTGCAATTCTTTATTTGATGTAAAACCATCATTCAAAGTTGTATCAACCAAATAACCAGAATTTCTTCCACTAGCGCCCTCACCTGCTATTTGAGCATCTGCTAGTATAATTTTTAAATTTGAATTTATTTGAGCTAATTTTCTTGCAGCAGACAGACCTGTATAACCAGCTCCTATTATTAACCAATCACACTCATCGTTTGATAAAAGAAACTTAATGTTTGTTCTTGGATTAAGGTCATTAATCCAACTACAGGTATTATCGTTAGTCACTTCCATGAAGTGACTTTACGATAATTGATAAATTTTTAAAAGATTTTAAGAGTTTAATGAAGGTTGTTTCTTCATATCTGCTTTGTTGATGCCAGCAACTCTTACCGGTTTCTTCATCGCATCTCTTCTAAATGGTTCTCCAAGTTCTTGGTTTAGAATTACTTCTATAAATGTTGTAATTCCTTTCTTTTGATCTTCACAAGATTGCTTGATTGCATTTGTTGTTTCTTCCATTGTTCTAACGGTTACACCTTTTAAACCACATGCATCAGCAACTTTAGCGTAACTTAATTCAGGGTCTAACTCAGTTCCAACAAAATTGTTATCAAACCATAGAGTAGTATTTCTTTTTTCTGCACCCCATTGATAATTTCTGAAAATTACCATTGTAATTGAAGGCCATTCTTCTCTTGCGCATGAGCTCATTTCGTTCATGCTAATTCCAAAAGCTCCATCACCTGCAAAACCAATTACTGGAGTATCAGGGCAACCAATTTTTGCACCTAGTATAGATGGAAATCCATAACCACAAGGTCCAAATAAACCTGGGGCTAAATATTTTCTTGGTTTTTCAAAAGTTGGGTAAGCATTACCAATGGCGCAGTTATTTCCAATATCACTTGAAATAATTACATCATCAGGCATACCAGATTGAATTGCTCTCCAAGCTTGTCTTGGAGACATTCTATCTGCATCTCTTTCTCTAGCTTCTTTATTCCAAACTGTTCCTTCATCATCATCTTCATGATCTAAACTTGAAAGTTTTTGTAACCATGCAGATTTTGTTTGGTGAATTAAATCTTTTCTAGCTTGTCTATCAATATCTCCAGCATTTGAAGATAGTTTTGCTAAAATTTGCTCAGCAACTAGTTTTGCATCACCACTTATTCCAACTGTGACTTTTTTAGTTAAACCAATTCTATCTGGATTAATATCTACCTGAATTATGTTTGCATTCTTAGGCCAATAATCAATTCCATATCCTGGTAAAGTTGAAAATGGATTTAATCTCGTACCAAGTGCTAAAACAACATCGGCTTTTGAAATTAATTCCATCGCAGCTTTTGAACCATTATATCCTAAAGGTCCTACTGCTAATGGGTGGCTTCCTGGAAAGCTATCGTTATGTTGATATCCAGAACATACTGGTGCATCTAATTTTTCAGCAAGGTTTTTAGTTGCATCTATAGCTCCACCAATTACAACTCCAGCTCCAGAAAGTATTACTGGAAATTTTGCATTAGATAATAAATCAGCAGCTTTAGACACAGCATCATTACCTCCACCTTGTCTTTCTAATCTAACAATTGGTGGTAGATCAATATCAATAACTTGACACCAATAATCTCTTGGTACATTTATTTGTGCAGGTGCAGAACCTCTTATTGCTTTTTCAATTACTCTATTTAGAACTTCTGCCATTCTTGAAGGATCTCTAACCTCTTCTTGATAACAAACCATGTCTTTAAACAAATTCATTTGTTCTACCTCTTGAAAACCACCTTGACCCATTGTTTTATTTGCAGCTTGTGGTGTCACCAATAATAGAGGTGTATGGTTCCAGTAAGCTGTTTTAATTGGAGTTACTAGTCCTGTAATTCCTGGTCCGTTTTGCGCAATAACCATTGACATTTTACCAGTAGCTCTTGTGTAACCATCAGCAATTAAACCACCATTTGTTTCATGAGCAACATCCCAAAATGTAATTCCTGCATCAGGGAAAATATCTGAAATTGGCATAAACGCAGAACCGATAATTCCAAAAGCGTGCTCAATTCCATGCATTTGTAAAACTTTTACAAAAGCTTCTTCTGTTGTCATTTTCGTCATAAAACTAGAGCCTCTCTAAAGAATAAATATATTAATTTTTACAATTTATTTGTTAATTTTTGCGATTAATATATAAGAATTTACAAATTTCAAACAAACAAATCGACACGATATGGCAACAGATATAATTATACACGATAAAAAAGACAACGTAGGAGTAGTTGTTATTGAAAAAATCACTCCAAAACAAGACTGTGCATGCTGGATAATGGAAGATGATAGTTCAACAAATATTCAATCATTAGATGAAATCCCATTGGGTCATAAAATAGCTATGGTTGACCTTAATGAAGGTGATACAATTCTTAAATATGGTCACGATATAGGTAAAGTGGTCAAATCAATAAAAAAAGGTGAACATGTTCATGTTCACAATGTTAAAACAAAGAAGTGGTAGTATTATGGAAATTCCAAAAAGTTTTTTAGGTTACAAAAGAGAAAATGGCAGAGCCGGAACAAGAAATCATGTAATAATTTTACCAGTAGATGATATTTCAAACGCATGTGCTGAAGCAGTCGCAAACAATATAAAAGGAACAATAGCTCTACCCCATTCTTATGGAAGACTACAATTTGGTGCCGATTTAGAATTGCACTTCAGAACGATGATTGGTACTGGCTGTAACCCAAATGTTGCGGCTGTAATAGTTATTGGTATTGAGCCTAAATGGACTAAAAAAATTGTTGATGGCATTGCTAAAACTGGAAAACCAGTTGAAGGATTTCACATTGAAAGAACCGGTGACATTGGAACTACAATGAAAGCTTCAAAAAAAGCGCAAGAATTTGTAATGTGGGCATCAGAAAAACAAAGAGAGGAATGTCCAATGAGTGATCTTTGGATTTCAGTAAAATGTGGTGAGTCTGATACTACATCTGGTTTAGCTGCAAACCCAACCGTAGGTAACTTAATGGATAAGCTAGAACCATTAGGGGTTCACTTGTGTTTTGGTGAAACATCAGAATTAACTGGTGCAGAACAAGTTTGTGCAACCAGAGGTGCTACAAAAGAAGCTTCTGAAAAATTTATGAAAACTTGGAGTTCTTATAATGATTTTATATTAAAAGAAGCAACTGATGATCTTTCTGAAAGTCAGCCAACAGCTGGAAATATAGCTGGAGGATTGACAACAATTGAAGAAAAAGCATTTGGAAATTTTCAAAAAATTGGAAATTGTAAATTTATTGATGTGCTTGAACCAGCTGAAGAACCTACTAGAGGAAAGGGTTTATATTTTATGGATACTTCATCTGCAGCTGCAGAATGTGTAACACTTCAAGCAGCAGCTGGATTTAATATTCATTTGTTTCCAACGGGCCAAGGAAATATTGTAGGAAACCCAATTGAACCAGTTGTTAAATTAACTGCAAACCCTCTTACTGTTAAAGGCATGGGTGAACATATTGACTGTGATGTTTCTAAAATTCTTTCAAGAGAAATGAATTTATCAAAGGCAGGTGATGAGCTAATTAAAACAACTTTAAGAGTTGCTAACGGTCGATTAACTTGTGCAGAAGCTCTAGGTCACAAAGAATTTGTGATGACTAAGCTTTACAGAAGTGCTTAATTAAAAAACTTTATTTTATGGATAAAAATAAGTACCTGGTACTTTTACCTGGTATTATTCTTGCGTTTGTTCTTTATACACTTTCTCAAGGTTTTAATAATATTATTGGCACTGAGTTATTAGGATATGAAAAAAGTCCCATATCCACTGCAATGATTGCAATCCTTTTAGGAATATTCTTTGGAAATGTTTTTAGTATTAGGGAAAGCTTTGTAAGAGGTTTAGATTTTACTCAAAAAAATATATTAAAACTTGGAATAATTTGCTTAGGTATTCAATTAAAACCTTTTGAGTTTCTAGAATTTAGTGCAATTGCTATTCCTTTAATAGTAATTTGTATCATAAGTGTATTGGTAGTCATTAAACTTTTAATCAATAAATTAAAGATTCCTAGAAATATGGCTTATCTAATTTCTATCGGAAGCACAGTATGTGGAACAACAGCCATCATGGCAACTGCTCCTGTTATTGGTGCCAAAAAAAATGAGATATCCTATGCAATTGCGAACATCACTTTGTTTGGAATTCTCTCAATGTTGATCTATCCATACTTTGCAAATTTTTATTTTAATGGTGAACCACTTCTAATCGGTTTGTTTTTAGGAACTTCAATACATGAAACAGCGCAAGTAGCAGCTGCTGGATTGATCTATGATCAGCAATTCAATAGTCCAGAGACTTTAAATGTAGCAACAGTTACTAAACTAATCAGAAATACTTTTTTGATTATTATGATACCCTTGTTTGCGTATCTTTATAACAGAGGCCAATCTAAAGAAAAAAAATACTCAATAATTGATATTTTTCCCTATTTTGTAATTGGATTTGTTGCAATGATTATTGTTCGAAATGTTGGTGATCAAATTTTTATTACAAACAATAGTGAAATTTGGCTTAGCACTGTAGATAGCATTAAATCTTTATCAAAAATATTTCTCACAATGGCAATGGCAGCAATTGGTATCTCTACAAATTTAAGAGATATAAAAAGTATGGGTTACAAACCTTTTGTGGTTGGATTTGTTGGAATGGCTACTGTTGGAATTGTTTGTTTAGGTACGATTGAATTGTATCTTTACTTTTTAAATTAAGATTTCAATAACATTTGTTTTCTAAACTTTGAAATAAATCTTCTTATAAACGCAGCAGCTACACCTAAAAATATTGCAAACATAATTGTAAATAATCCATAAAAGAAAGGCATCTCTTTAGAAAAATCAATTATAAATTGAGAAAAGAAATTTAATTCAGAACTAGTTACTTTAGTTGCTCCATTTATAATTTTTTCTGCAAAAAAAGTATCGTATGCTATTGCTATACCTACAATAAGTAATAAAATTGCTAATAAAGCTCTTAAACCAGAGCTATTGATTCTTTCTCCTAATTTTTGCCCAACCTGAACTCCTATGATAGATCCTACAACCAACATAAGAACTAGTAATAAATCTATAGATCCATAATTAAAAGAATGAAGAAAAGTAACAACTACACTTACAAAAATTGTTACAAACAATGATGTACCAGGAACTAATTTAGTAGGCATTTTAATTATATAAATCATTGCTGGAACTAAAATAAACGCACCTCCTATTCCCATGATGGCTGCGATAAAACCAACTAATAAACCAATTATAATTGGAGTAAAAATACTCTCATATAATTTAGACTTTGGAAATCTCATTCTTAATGGAAGACCATGTATCCAATAATGAACATGTAATTTTTTTTTAACTACGATGTTTCTTTTGGCTTTTTCTATTTCACCCAAACTTTCAACAAGCATTAAGGTTCCAATTATTGCTAATATATACATATAAGCCAGAGAGATAACTGTATCAATTTTCCCAATACCTTTGAAATATGTAAATGTGTAAATTCCTAAAGAAGTTCCAATTACACCTCCAATCACAATCATTGAACCCATTTTATAATCTAAAGTATTTTTTAAATAATGTGTCGTAGATCCAGAAACTGAAGTAGCTAAAATATTATTTGCTTCATTTGCAACCGCATAAGCAGGGGGAATTCCTAAAAAAATTAAAAAAGGTGTCATTAAAAAACCACCACCTACTCCAAACAATCCGGAGAGAACACCAACTATTGCACTTAAAATTAGGATTTCTATCGGATTAACAAAGACTTGAGCGATGGGTAAAAATACATCCATTTAAATAAATAAATTGTCTAAAAACAACTTAGCTAAAAGTAATAAAAGTTCCAACTATAATAACCCCCCAATAAGCAACTAGGCTTAAAAATATACCTGTTTTCATCAAAGAAACTTTTAAGCTAGTTAGTTTATTGAAAATTTTTACGTTAGAAATTTGCATTAAGTGCGTCAATACACCCAGAAAACAAATTGTCAAATATTATTTTAAAATTTGATAAATTTTTTTTTAATAGATGGTAGCACCAAAAACTTTAACCACATCATCCTCAACGCCTAAAACTAACCTCCCCAAAAATTCTCCTGGGATTTCTTTATTGGTCTGTTTTATCAGAACAGTTATATGCTCTCCTCTTCTAAGGCATCCAAAAGGCTCAAATGTTTCATGAAGATTTGTAATAAGCTTATTGTTAGCCCATTGTTTTCCAAGCTCTACCTCATTAGCTCCAAAAAGCATCTGAGTTGAAAAATCTCTTGTAAATCCACCATAATCTTTAAGGTTTGACGATTTTACTAGATTGAACCAAATTGGCTTAGCCAACTCATATATTTCATCATCTTTTTTTGATAAAATATCCATAACTTATCTAATTATAATTAAAGTATCTTAAGAAGCTTTTTTCTTCTCGTTCTCATCCACTATGTGGTAGACAGGAACCTTCTCCATACTAAATTTACCAGTTTTTGGATCTCTTCTAGAAACAGTCAAACAATGCCAATTGTCATCATCAAGTTTCATATGATCACCTCTATAATAGTATCCTGGCCATCTAGTTTCTTCTCTAAACATAGTATGCTCTGTTACACATTGAGAAGTTAAAGCTCTATGTTTTAGCTCCCATGCTCTCATAAGCTGGTGATAATCTTCAGCACCAACGTTCTCAAGATCTTCTTCTAACCAAGCAAGCAACTCTAGACCTCTTTTTAGCATATTTGCATTAGTCATATAATTAGTAGCTATTCCGCCTACATATTCGTCCATAATTCTTTGTAAACGCTGTAATCCTTGAATTGGAGAAATATAACTAGGTGAAACTGTTCCGCCAGTTATTTCGTTTTGTGCAACAGTGTAATTTTCTAAAGGTTTGTAAACTTTAGCCTTAAAATCCTCGCATTGTTTATCTGAAACGTTCAAACCTTCAGCTTTCTGGTCTTCAATATATTTAACAGCTGCTTTTGCTGCTAATCTTCCCTCAGTGAAAGATCCAGATGAGAACTTGTGAGCACTACCACCAACTGTATCTCCAGCACCAAACAAACCATCAATAGTAAGCATTCTGTTGTAACCCCAGAAATATTCTGGTGGAGATAAATCCTCAGGACCACTTACCCAAGCTCCTGAACAAGTAGCATGTGAACCCATAACATAAGGCTCAGAAGTTGTTAATTCTGGGTTTGTATATTTTGGATCAATATTTTGAGATGCCCAAACAACGGCTTGACCAACAGTCATTCCTAAGAAATTCTCCCATCCAACTGTCTCTAAGTGTGGGTCTTGGAATGCTTCAGTTGTAACCATTTGTATTGGTCCACCACCTGCCATAGTTTCTTGTATAAATGCATGGTTTCTTAAACAAGTCGGTGTCGGGTGATGATCAATATATTCTCCAACTAATTCTTTAGTTTGATCGTACCATTTCTTTTCATAATTTTCCCCGTTAGCATTCTGAGTATAAGTTTTTAAATGCAAGAAATAGGCTCCAACTGGACCATAACCATCTTTAAATCTACATAACACAATTCTATTTTCCATTTGAGTCATTTTAGCCCCAGCAGCAATCGGAAGTGCATAAGCTGAACCGTTACTCCAAGGAGCATACCAAGTTCTACCCATTCCTTCACCAACTGCTCTTGGTTTGAAGATATGAGAAGCACCACCAGCTGCAACTATTACAGCTTTTGCTCTAAAAACATGGAAATCACCTGTTCTCATGTTAAAGCCAACAGCACCACCAACTCTATTTTCTTGCGCCTCATCCATCAAAAGATGAGTAATCATTATTCTATTATAAATTTTGTCAGCAGATTTTTTTGCAGCCTCAGCAACAATAGGTTTATAACTTTCACCATGTATCATGATCTGCCACTTACCTTCTCTAAGGTATCTTCCGGTTTGCTCATTTTTCATCATTGGAAGACCCCATTCATCAAACATGTGAACAGTGGAGTCTACGTGTCTTGCCATGTCGTAACCTAAATCTTCTCTAACCATTCCCATTAAGTCATTTCTTGCATATCTAACATGGTCTTCAGGTTGATTTTCTCCCCATTGCATTCCCATATAACAATTGATTGCGTAAAGGCCTTGAGCAACAGCTCCACTTCTATCTATGTTTGCTTTTTCTACACAAACAATTTTCATATCTCTTCCCCAGTGTCTAGCTTCGAACGTAGCACCTGTTCCAGCCATACCACCACCAACAACTAATATATCGCAATCTTCGTAATGTGTCTTATGTCTAGCCATTAGTAGTAAACTCCTTTTTTAAACGACTCTTTTGGTACTGATGGTAATTCACCATCAATATTTAAACCTTCTGGCTCAGTATAAAGTCTTTGTGAATTAATCTCACCTTGGTTTGGTTTGTCACCTTCAGCAAGTTTTGGAATAAATTTACCCCATGGTTTTGTAGTAATTGGAGAAACGAAGTTTTTCTCTGTTCCATTTCTAAACTTGATTTTCCATGAGATTGTTCCTTTTTCTTCTTCTCTTCTAACTCTAACGCTATGACCCATAGGAGCAAAATCAGCATAACCTCTTACATCAATTGCATGATTTGGGCATGCTTTTACACATGAATAACATTCCCAACAAAAGTTAGGTTCAATATTTTTTGCACGTCTGATATTTTCATCTATGTGCATTATATCTGATGGACAAATATCCACACAGTGACCACAGCCATCACATCTTGTCATGTATACGAAAGTTGACATAGTTATTTATTCTCCTTTTTTAATTTCATCATATTAATAGTGTTTAGGTTGTTCTCTTTTAATACCTAAACCAAACTGTTCAGGCGCGTCAGCAGGAGGTGGTAAGTTATCTCGAGAACCATCTGCTTCTGCTAAGTTTTTTTGTATTGCTGCACCAGGTTTATAAAACATGTGTGCAAATTTAGACCAATAAACTCCTCCAAATAAAACTAAATTTGAAAGAACAAATAAAGTCAAAAATAAATAAGATAATCCAGCTTGGCCGTTAGACTGAGTGTAAGACCACAACAAACCAAAAGTTGAACAAGCTAATAAAGCTAAAACAAATAAATCAGCTTTAATTATTCTGTACCAAGGATGGGCTTCCGCAGATACATCAACTCTTAAAAAAAACCAAAACCAATAACCACCAACACATGTAAGTATTGCACCTACATGCCAAACCATAGACCAGGTAGATGAAGTTGGTTTATCAGCTCCTGTATAACAAAATACTAAAACTGCTGATGCAACCCAAAATAATATTGTTCCATACATACCAAGAACATGTGCAAGTCTTCTTTTTCCAAATCCAAGTTCTGCAGTTGTGCCGATATCATAAACTGTTGTCTTTGCGATAATTGAAGCTCTTTCTCCTGAACTCAATTCCTTAACAGCATTAGCTTTTGCTTTTTTGGCATTATTAAAAAAATAAGTAACATTTTTGTGAACAATCATTTGAATTATTGTTCCAGCTGCAATCAAAATTACCATAGCAATTATGAAGCTTTGCATTGCAAAAGGTGAAACTGTTTCAGCTAAAATTGAAAAAGGATTTGTAGATAACATAATTTTTAATTATTTAAAAAGTTAGTTTGAGATTTTCTAATCTAGTTGAATAAAGAGTTCAACCAAAACTATTGGTCAATATTGTCATTAATAACAACTTACGGTTTACGTTTGTAATGTTGCTTATTAGGAATTACTGATCTTACCCCACCTTGAGGGTTATAAACATCACCCTCCCTTCTTGGTATCAAATGTATATGACAATGCATTATAGATTGACCTGCAATTTTTCCAGCATTTGTCCCAATATTAAATCCTTTTACATTAACATCTTTTCTTAAAATTTCATTTTTAACTATTTGGATAAGATCATTACATGCAATCAATTCATCATTTGTCATGTCAAAATAATCTTTAATATGTCGCTTAGGAATTATTAAACAGTGATGAACTGAAACAGGATAAGAGTCGTAACTTGCATAAGCAAGATCGTTTTCATGAGCAATACCACTTTTTTTTGAATCACAGAATAAACAGGGGTTGTTTGGATCTCTCATATTTAAATTAGAGTATTATATATTTTGCCAAGTTTATTAAAGGAAACATTATTTCGACTTTTCCATTTTAATTCATCTATTTTTGAGACTGATGTAACACCCTTGCCTGATCCAATAAGAATTATTTCCTCATAATCATTAATTTCTTTAATTGATATATCTTTATAATTAATTTTAACTTTTTTACTTATAAACTTAAGTGTATTTCCAAAATAACAATTTACTTTTGGAGAAAATATTTTTCCATTTTTAACAAAGACTAAATTTGAAGTACCAGTCTCTAAAATTTTATTATTTGCAACTAAAGCAATATCAAATTTAGAAGAGTCAACTTTACTAAGTTTTGCTAAAATTCTTTTGTAATAAAGATTTTTATAATTTGGCTCAATTCTTTTATATCTAAATAATAAAAGACTAAAATTTTTTTTAAGTTTAGGTCTTTTTCTTATGGATACAGATATTAGTTTTTTATTTAAAGCAATTCGAAATAAATTGTCAGGACCTTTGTAGAGTTTATTTTTCTTAATTAGATCTAAAATAATACTTTTTAAATTTTTTTTTCTTATACCATATTTTTTTGTAGATTTTATTAATTTTTCAATATGAGGTTTTAGCAGTATTAACTTAGAAGAAGTTCCAACCATCCGCATTGTTGTAAATACACCTCTAGACCCCCAAAGGTCTTTAAAAGGAACTTCTTTAAGATTGCTAAGCTGATAAGATTTTTTTAATAAGAGTGTTGCCATTTTCTGTTAAAAAAGATTCTGGATGAAATTGAAATCCGTATATTTTGTTTTGATTATCCTCAAGGCCCATTGGTATTTTTGTTTTACTACATCTCATAGTTATTTTAATGGAATTTGATTTAAATGGCTCCATTAATTTTAATGAATGATATCTTCCTACATTAAACTGTTGATTGTTTTTAAAAATTTTACTTTGATTATTTGTTTTTATTTTAGACTGAAAACCATGGTAAATTTTTTTTTGTTGTATTATTTTGCCTCCCTCATTATGTAAAATCATTTGATATCCAAGACAAATACCAATAATTTTTTTCTTTCCTTTGTATTTTTTATAAATTTTTGCAGTAGTGGGATAATCCTTTGGTGATCCAGGTCCTGGAGATAAAACAATCACATTACTTTTATCTAGCAATCTTTCATTTACTTCATAATAGTTTGAGCAAATTACTTTATCAAATTTTGCAAATTGATGAACAACATTCCAAGTGAAAGAGTCTTGATGATCAATTATGTAAATCATTTAAATAGCTCCAATAAAGATTTTGCTTTAATATAATTTTCGTTAAATTCTTTTTTTGGTGAGCTATCCAGCACCACTCCAGACGCAGCTGAAATCTCTGATTGATTTTTATAATTTAATATAGACCTAATTATAATATTAAACTTCATATCTTGGTTAAATTTAATAAAACCAAAACTCCCTGTGAAAATATTTCTACTTTCTTTTTCTTGATTATTTAAAAGTTCTAAAGTTCTAATTTTAGGACAACCAATTACAGATCCACCTGGCATCATTGCTTTAATAATATCAATCAATCTAGTATTTTTATTTAATATTCCGCCAATTGAAGTCACATAATGAAAAAGATGCTTATATTCCTCAACATATTTTTTTTTAAGTATTTTTACACTTCCAGGTTTACAAATTTTGGATAAATCACTTCTTTCCATATCAACTATCATGTTGTGTTCTTTTGTTTCTTTCTCATTATTTTTAAAATACTTAAGAGCTATATTTTTATTTGATAATAATTTCTTCTTAAAGGTACCAGCTATTGGTTTAGTAATTATTTTATTTTTTTTCTTATCTATTAATGTTTCGGGAGAACAGCTTACTATAGAGTAATCCTTATCTTTAATCATAAATGACTCTGGTGAAGAATTGACTCGCATTAATTTCCAAAAAAAATTAACAGGATTGATTAAAGATTTATTCTTATATTTTGTGCAAATTTTAATTTGATAGGTCTCTCCTTGTCTTATTTTTTTTGAAAATAATTCAAATATTTTTTTATATTTTGCGTAAGAAATATTAATCTTGAAAGGACTTAGTATTTGAGTTTTATTAAATTGATAAGTGAAGGTGTGTTTTTTGATATTAGATATAACTTTAATATCATTTCTAATTTTAATTATTGTCTCAGGTTTATAAAAAATTCCTTTATAAAAATTTATTCTTTTTTTATTTTTTAAATTAATACCAATTAAATTACATAAAATTTCATAACCAAAAAAACCAAGATATAAATCTGTTTCTTTTTTAAACTTTTTTTTCTCGATGGAATTAAGAAATTTATGTATATTTTTTTTTGTTAAAATGATCTTTTTAGAAAAATCAGTACAAATATTGTATCCACCATCTACTTTATAAATTATTAAAGGCTTATCTGATTGATACAGATCCTCTAAGTAAGGGTTGAATTTAAGCTTATGCTGGCTGTGTTCTTTCAATTGCTTTCTCTACTATAGGTAAGTGTATCAAACCTGCAAATAATGATAATGCGATAGATCCGTACCATGCATAGTCAAAATTTCCATTTAATTCATAAAATACACCACCTAGATATGCTCCAAGGAAAGAACCAATTTGATGGCTTACGAAAACTATTCCGTATAAAAGTCCAACGTATTTTGTGCCAAATATATGCGCCACAATTCCATTTGTTGGAGGAACTGTAGATAGCCATAAAAATCCAAAAGTAACTCCAAAGACTACAGAATTAAATATACTTGGTGGTAAAAAAATAAAATAAATAATTGAAACTCCTCTTAATAGGTAAATTGCACTTAATATTTTTTTCTTACTATACCTAGTTGCTAAATAACCACTCGTAATTGTACCTGCCATATTAAATACACCAATTAAAGCTAGAACCATTGCAGGTGTCCACTCAGGTAAACCTTTGTCTGCCATATAAGTAGGAATATGAGTTGCTACTAAAGCAATATGCCAACCACAAACAAAAAAACCTAAAGTGAGATAAATAAAACTTTTGTTTGCAAACGCCTCTTTTAAAGCTTCTCTTGCAGTTTGATTATTATCTTGATTACTTCCTACAGGTATTTTTGGAGTACTAACAAATAAAGATACTATCAATCCAACTCCTAAAAGAAGACTGAAATATAGGAGAGTATTTTCCCAACCTGTTTCAACTAAAGAATATCTTACGAGCAAAGGAGAAACAAAATATCCAAAAGAACCTGCGCATGTAACAATACCTGTTGCAATAGTTCTATTAGAAGCTGGAAAATGTTTTGCTACAACTGATACT
This sequence comes from uncultured Pelagibacteraceae bacterium, assembly GCA_902570835.1. Classification (GTDB taxonomy): domain Bacteria; phylum Pseudomonadota; class Alphaproteobacteria; order Pelagibacterales; family Pelagibacteraceae; genus Pelagibacter. The sequence goes on from CACFZQ010000001.1 coordinate 30,467, forward strand.
GGGATACCTATTGCTGTAGAACCCAACCCAATTCCGATCATTACTCCCATGGTTAGGGTAAAATAGCCTCCAGTATTAAAACCAGAATAAAAAAATAAAACTCCTACTAAATAAAAAACAAAACCAATAAATATTGCAACTGCTCCTCCATACTTATCAGTGATTACACCAAATAATGGACTGAATACTCCCCAGAGCAACAACTGCAAACCCATAACAAATCCAAAATGAGAAATAGAAATATCTAAGTCAGTATTGAAATCAAAATAAAACAAACCAAAAGTCTGTCTTATACCTAAAGAAATTATTACCACTATAGATGCAGCTATTAAAGTGATAAGTGCTTTCTTACTTATAATGAAATTTTCTGAGCTCATTTAAAACTTTTAAGAGCTTGTTTTATATCAGCTATAAGATCTTCAGGATCTTCTAAACCAATATGCAATCTAACAATGTACTCATTTTTTGCTAATTTAAGATAATTTCTATTTCCTTGTTCTCTGACATTTTGATGTAAAGCTAAACTTTCAAATCCTCCCCAACTATAACCGTGTCCAAATAATTTTAGATTATTTACAAATTTTACAACTGCTTTTTCACTTTTAGCTTTAATTCTTAAACCCATCAAACCTGAAGCACCTGAATAATATTTCTTCCACATTCTAAAATTGTAAGAGTCTTTTTTGTATGGATATAATAATTTTATATTTTTATATTTAGATAAAAATTCTGCTACTTTTTTTGAATTTTCTCTGTGTCTATCCAATCTAACATCTAAAGTTCTTAATCCTCTTGTAATTAAATAAGCATCATCAGGTCCTAATCTTAAACCTGTAACTCTTTCGGTTGCTTTTACTTTTGGAAATACTTTTTTATTAACTGCTAAACTTCCACCCATTACATCAGAATGACCTGAGTAATATTTTGTTGCTGAAACAATTGCCATATCAAAACCAAGTTTAATAGGTTTTAAAAAATATGGAGTTCCCCATGTATTATCAATTGCTGTTAAAATTTTGTGTTTTTTTGCTATAGAAACAATTTTCCCTAAATCTTGAAAATCAAAAGTGTTACTTCCTGGGTTTTCTACAAAAATTAATTTAGTTTTTTTTGTAATTTCTTTTTCTAATGTCTTAAGATCATGTGGATCATAAAAAGTTGTTTTGATATTAAATTCTTTTAAAAAATCTTGTGTCAAAAGTCTTGTTGGACTGTAAATTGGGTCAGCTGCAATAATTTCATCACCAGGTCTTGTAACACTAAAAATTGCAAGGAATACTGCTCCAAATCCAGTAGGTGTTAAAAAAGTAAAATAGCTTTCTTCAAGTTTAGATAAAATTTGCTGTAAAATATGAGTCGTAGAAGTTCCTTGTCTTCCGTAATCAAAATGTCCACCTGTAGGGTTTTTTTTTGCCTTGTCTTGAGTTTTTCTAATATCTTGCATCGATTTGAAAATAATCGTTGATGCACGCACAATTGGTGGATTTACAGACTGATTATGAAAATCTTTAGCAGTATGTTTTAAAAATGTTTTAAAAGAATTACTCATAATAAAATTTGATATGTTTAAAAGACAATGCTATATCCCGTGAAAAACGTCAATAAATTAATAAATAGGACTAAATGAGTTATCCGAAGAAACATAGGGGTCGAAGAAAACAAGGCTCCAAAAAAAGAAGAGCAAAAAGAAAAAATAAAAAGAAATAATTCTTTTATTCTTTAATCCAACCGCCACCAAGAACTCTGTGACCATATTGGTCTTTGCTGTAGAAAACGCATGCCTGTCCTGGAGATACTCCATCCTCAGGATTTAACAGATGAACATTTGCAGTATTATTATCTTTTAAATCTACTTTAGCCTCAAGAAGGCTACCTGTTGATCTAACCTTTACAAATATATTTTGATTAAGGTCTTTTTTATCAGTTAGTAAATTTAAATCTTTTAAAGATATTTCTTTTTTTCCAAGGTTTTCTTTAGGACCTACTATAATTTCATTTTTATCTGAATTTATTTTTAAAACATATAAAGCCTCTTTGTCAGAAACCTTAATTCCCTTTCTTTGTCCAATTGTGAAATTAATAATACCATCATGAACTCCAATTACTTTTCCATCTAAATTTTTAATATTCCCTTTTTGAAAAGAGTCTGGTCTAAATTTCCTAATTACTGATGCATAATCTCCATTAGGCACAAAACAAATATCCTGACTATCTGGTTTATCAGCTACATTTAAATCTAACTCTTTAGCAATTTCTCTTGTTTTATCTTTTAGCATTCCACCCAATGGAAATCTTAAATAATCTAGCTGCTCTCTAGTTGTGTTGAATAGAAAATAACTTTGATCTCTATTTTCATCGATTGCTCTGTACATATTGTTGGTGTTGTTTGAAGTAATATTTTTTACATAATGTCCTGTAACTAATGCATCTGCTTTAAGATCTTTTGAAACTTCAAATAAATCTTTAAACTTTACTGTTTGATTACATTGAACACATGGAATCGGGGTTTCACCTTTTAAATAACTGTCAACAAAGTTATCTATTACTCCTTGCTTAAATTTATCTTGATAGTATAAAATTTTATGCTCAATATCCAATTTGTGAGCAACACGTTTTGCATCCATGATATCTTGACCTGAACAACACTGTTTAGATTGAGCTACTTCTTTTCCATCATCATATAGTTTAAGTGTAATGCCTATAACTTTGTAACCCTCATTTTTCATAATCCCAGCCACAGTTGACGAGTCTACTCCACCAGACATTGCAACAACCACTGTTGTATCTTCAGGTTTTTTGTTAATTCCGATAGAGTTTAATTCTTTATTCATTAGGTGGTATTTATACTTATTTACAATATAAGTTAAATTAAATGATTTTAGATTATGAACCAGGTGACAAAGTCACTAATCCTGAGAATAAAGAATGGGGCATTGGACAAGTACAATCAATCATAAAAGATAAGGTTACTGTTAATTTTGAAAATGCAGGTAAAAAAGTAATAAATGCAAAAAATATAGAATTAAAAAAAATTGGTAAATAAAAGATGGACTTACAAAAAATTATTGAAGATTTAGTTGATACTTTTTTATCAGCGGGAGACTTGTCCATTCAACTAAGAGAAAAAGGATTAAGCAAAGAAATTAAATCTGACAATACTCCAGTTAGTAATGGTGATATTGAGGTAAATAATTTCATATCTTCAAAAATATCAAAAGTAACACCTGACATTCCAATTATTTCAGAAGAAACTTCTGAAAATAAAAATAACTCTGAATTAAAAGATTTTTGGTTGGTGGATCCTATAGATGGAACCTATGATTACATAAATAATTTAGAGGAATTTACTATTAATGCAGGTTTAATTATTAATAACAAACCTGTTGCAGGTTTAATAAATGCGCCTGCTAAAAAAAGAATGTTTTATTCATATGGGAAAGGCAAATCTTTTGAGCTTACTAATAACAAAACAATAAACCTTTCTGAGTTACCATTTAAAAAAAAAGAGCCACTTAATTTCATTTCTTACAGCAATAAAATTAAACCTGAGATACAAAAGATTTATGATGAATTGGGTGTAAAAGAACACACTAGAATGAAAAGTTCTTTAAAATTTTGCGTTGTTGCTGCATGTGAATTTGATGGTTATGTCGCTGAACCTCGAGCTTACGAGTGGGATATTGCGGCAGGACATGCGATTTTAGAAAATGCAGGCGGATCTGTTAAAGACTTTGATAGAAATGAAATATTATATGGTAAGAAAAATTTAAAAAATCCAAGTTTAATTTTAAAAAGTAAAAATATAATTTAATGGATGAACAATTAAGAATTATTTTAATAATAATAGTATCTGTTTCAATTTTTGGATTACTAGTTTTTGTTTTTGTTAAAAATTATATTAGAAACAAAATAAATCACCTTGTAGATGAAGAGAAAAAAAGAAAATTAAAGTAATTTAATTATCTTTTCATATTCATTTTTATCAATATCCATTACTTTTTTTGATGTTTCAAAGTCAAATCCATTTCTTGCTAGTAAAGAAATATCTTTTTTATAAAACAAAGTTCTATTATCCTCCGCTCTTGCAGGTCCTATTCTTTTTTTCTTACATAATTTTATAGCTGAAAAAAAATCCTGATCAGAATTATCCTCTTTTATTTTGTCAACTGTATCCTTGATAAAACTATCATCAATTCCTTTACCCATTAAATAGTTTCTGATTTTATTTATGGAATTTCCTCTTTGGATCATGCTCTTTGCTTTGCTTTCTGAATAAAATTGATCATTGATAAATTTATTTTTTTCTAGATCAGATAGAACAATATCAATTAATTTGTTTACATCTTTTTTTCTAGAGTCTGTTGCAGAAAGTTTCATATATTTTTTTAATAAATATGTTTTAAGTTGTTGTTTTGAGGGTGCATATTTTTCAACATAAGCGAAAGCAAAATTCCTCATTTCGTCAACAGTAACTTGAAGTGTTTTTCTTTTATTTCTTATAGGAATCATCGATAGATTTTATATAATATAAATATGATTGAACAAATTTATAACTATTTCACAATTGATGTGCTTTATATGTGGATCAATTTAGGAGTTATACCTTTTTGGTTCATCTTAATTCTATTTCCTCAGTCACACTTAAGCAGGTATATAGTAACTACTATATTTCCTTTTTTATTGTTGAGTGGTGTTTATATTTATATTTTATATAGATCTTTTACAGTTGGTTATGACTTCGACGCTAATTTTAGTTTGTATCTTGGTTTAGTCGAGTTATCTCGACTTTTTGAAGACAATCTATACCTAACTCTTTTCTGGACTCATTTTGTAGCTATAAATTTATTTGTAGGTGGATGGATGGTGAAAGACTCTCAAAAATACTACGTAAATAAAGTATTAATGTCAGTCCCTTTAATAATTACATACTTAATTGGTCCTATTGGTTTGTTTATTTATTGGATAATTAGAATTTTTTACGCCAAAAAACTAAATCTATATGAGTAATCATATAGATTTTTACTTCGATGTTATTAGTCCTTACGCTTACATCGCATATAAAAAAATTGTAAAAATTAATAATGTAAATTTTAAATTGAAGCCAATATTGTTAGGTGGTCTTCATAACTTAGCAGGTATTACTGCTCCTGCTTTTAATAAATATAAAATGAAAAATATGCAAAATGATTGTGAACTTGTTTCAAAAAAAAATAGCATAAGTTTCAAATGGAATTCTAAATTTCCAATTAACTCTTTAAGTATAATGAGAGGTTATCTCTCTGTTAATGATAATAAAAAAGAAGATTACTTAAATAGTTTTTTTGAAGCTTATTGGAAAGAAGATCTAGATTTATCTAATGAGGAAAATATCAAAATACTATTAAAAAAATTAAAAATTAATGAAAATAATTTTTTTAATTCTATTAATAACCAAGACATTAAAGATAATTTAAAAGAATTAACTCAAGAAGCATTTGAAAAAGAAGTATTTGGAGCCCCAACTTTTATAGTTAATAATAAAATATTCTGGGGACAAGACCGTCTAGAATATGCTTTAGATGAAATTAAAAATATTTAAACTATTTTAAAACTACTATTGCTGATAGATCCAAAACCACCTTCAATATGAGAGATATTTTTGAAGCCTTTTTCAGTTAAGGATTTTACTGACATTTCAGATCTAATGCCTCCAGCACAAAACAAAACTACCTCTTTGTCTTTATCTATTTGACCATTTTTAAAAACATCGCTATTTGGATCTAGAAGAGTTTCTAAATTTCCCATAGGTATATGGTTAGCTCCTTCAACTTTTCCTGTAAGTTTTAATTCATTTAATTCTCTAATGTCAATTAGATTACATTTGTTTTCTTGGACCATTTGATAAGCTTCATCAGCATTTATAGTTTTAATTTCACTCATAGTATCACTAAATAAAGTTTGAATTGATTTAACTGTTATTATTAATTATTTCTAGCTTATGAAAGTTCAAAATAAAACAATTAAATCAAATTTTTTAAAAAAATTATTTATTAAAATTTGTAGAATTTTTGACTTTGAAATTATTGATCAAGGTAATTTAACACTCCCTGTTAGTAACAAAAAAGACATAAAAAACCTTTCAAATATAGGTAAAGAGTCTTTAATCCTTCCGATGGGAAGAGTTGAAATTAAACGGTCAGTAAAATCTTTAGATATTATTTTAAGAACATGTGCCTCAGTAAATATGCTTTCTCAATCAAAAAAAAGAATTTTTAAAAGAAACAAATCTGAATATTCTTTGAAAACATTAGTTTCAATTATTAATTCAATTAATAATAATAAAAAAATATTCAAAGAAATTAAATTAAAATTTACAATTATTGATCACAATAGTGAGAAAAATGTCATTAAAAAATTTCAAAAAATTTTAAATAATCAATTTTTTGACAGTGAAATAATTCAACTGGATATAAACAAGTATAAAAAGAGTATTAAAAAAATAAATCAACAGGGAAAAAATGTTACTAATAACCAGATTTCAAACATGTCTAATATAAATCAATCTTTAAATTTGGGTAAAAATTGTGAGGATTTAGTATATTTTGTAGAGGATGACTATATCCACAAACCAGACGCTATTGAGGAAATGATATATGCTTACGAAAGAATATCCACTCAACTAGGAACCGAACTTATAATGTGCCCTGCGGATTACCCTTATCTATATAACAAGGTGGAGAATTCAAATATTTTATTAGGAAACAAATATCATTGGCGTAAAATTAACGAAACTTTATGTACATTCCTTACTAGTAAAAAAATAATTAATAAACATTTTAAAAAATTTGTTAGTGCATGCGAGTTTGAACATTATCCTTTTGAAAAACCTTTTCATGATATATATAAAAAGGAACTTTGCATTAGTCCTATGCCAGCAATAGCTGTACATTTTACTAATATTAATTCAATTTACGGTTTATCACCGTTAATAGACTATAAAAAATTATGGGAAAAAAATAAATTATGACATTAAAAATAAACTCAAAAGCTCCATCGTTTGTAATAGCATCAACTTCGAAAGATAAATATTCTTTAAAAGACACACTTGGGAAATATGTGGTTCTATATTTTTACCCAAAAGATGATACACCTGGATGCACAATCGAAACTAATGACTTCAATAAATTGTTAGCAAAATTTAAAAAGCTAGACTGTGAAGTATACGGGATTTCAAAGGATAGCTTAAAAAGCCATGATAAATTCAGAGATAAATACAAAATCAAATTTGATTTACTCGCAGATGAAGAGATTAAAGTATTAAAAAAATATAAAGTCTGGGGAAAGAAAAAATTTATGGGCCGTGAATTTATGGGGATAAATAGAACAACTTTTTTAATTGATAAAAAAGGTAAAATTCTAAAAATCTGGGAGAACGTCAAAGTAAAAGATCACGCTAAAGAGGTCCTAGAAACGTTAAAAGAAATTTCAAAATCTTAAAAAAAGGCCCCATTTCTGGGGCCTTTAGTTATTAACTAACTAGAGAGAGAGATAAGTTAATTCTTTGTTCAGAGGCTCTTCAATGAGATAACGACATGGAGATCGAAGAGCCCCTATATTGCATGCAATTAGTCTCGTATTGCGTATGCTATTACACCTGTTTCGGTAACGTCTGTACCTTTGGACTCAGCTTCTTTACTTAATCTTATTCCAAAAGTAGCTTTCATAATTGAAAACACAATGTAAGACACGACAAATACAAAAATGTTAATTGATAGCACACCAATTAATTGTGCACTAAATGATGCATCAGTATTTGTTAGTGGAACTGCAAGTGTTCCCCAAATTCCAGCAAACATGTGAGCTGGAATTGCACCTACAACATCGTCAAGTTTGAAACTGAATAACAATTTAGTTCCAAATACAACAATTAAACCACCGACAGCTCCAATGAAGATTGCAGCTAATGGGGTTGGTGCTAAAGGTTCAGCAGTTACTGCAACTAATCCACCAATTGCTCCGTTTAACATTTGTACAACATCTGTTTTACCATACAACAATCTTGTAATTATAGCTGCGGCCATAACACCACCACAGGCTGCAAGATTAGTATTGATAAATATTCCTGATACAGCGACTGCATCATCAAATGTTCCAATAGCTAATTGAGATCCACCGTTGAATCCAAACCAACCTAACCATAGGATAAATACTCCTATTGTTACTAATGGAATTGAAGAAGCAGCAAAAGGTTTAATAGCTTTCGCTTCACCTTTGCTATCAAATCTTCCATATCTTGCACCTAACAACATTATACCAGCTAGTGCAGCTGCACCACCTGTTGAGTGTACTAAAGTTGAACCAGCGAAATCTGAGAAGCCAAGTTCTGCTAACCAGCCTCCACCCCACTGCCAACCCATTACGATAGGATAAATAATTCCAGCTAAAATTGCTGCGAATAGAAAGAACGGCCATAGTTTAACTCTTTCAGCCATTGCTCCTGAACAAATTGAAACTGTTGTTGCACAGAAAACCATTTGGAAATACCAGTCAGAACCATCTGCATATCCAGTATCAACTGAACTTGCATCTGACCATGGAGTAAATGTTCCAATGTATCCACCCTCTGGAATTCCATACGCTAAGTTATATCCAAACAACCAAAACATAATTCCGGCAATTGAGTAAAGACCGATGTTCTTTGCACAAATTACTGAAACACTTTTTGAAGTTACCATGCCAGATTCTAGCATCGCAAAGCCTGCTGCCATAAACATGACCATGAAACCACACATCAAAAATAGTAGTGAATTGAATATAGCTTGTACTTCAGCAGAAACAGTTGTCTCTGCCATTCCTGCACTACTCATGTTTAGTAAAAATACTAAGCTTAGTAATGGTGCAGATATTTTCTTTATTATTTTAGTCATTAGACCTCCACTTGTTTAAGTAAAGGTTTATAGTTTTATTTATTTTTAAAACTAACGCTGATTAGGAAAATTGGGTATGCAATATTTGCATATAGCAACAGCCCTAAACGTGTTTTTACTTTACGTTAGGGCTGTTAAAAAAATATTATTTATTGAATACTTCTTTTAAAGCTTTCGCTGGTAAGAATTTTACCTTCTGAGAAGCGGCGATTTGGATCTGTTCACCAGTTCTAGGGTTTCTTCCAACTCTAGCTTTTCTTTTAGCTACTTTGTACGTACCAAATCCAGCAATTTTCACTGAATCGTCACCTTTTAGAGCATCTAAAATAGTGTTGGTAATTGTATCAAAAGTTCGCTCAGCATCTGCTTTGCTCAAGTTTAATGAGCCAGAAAGCTTAGCAATTAGTTGTTTTTTGTTCATTTTAGCTCCGGTTATGTTGGTTAATAACTATAGTTGCCATAAACGTTGATAAATCAAGCTTTTTTTTAGTGTCTCAAAAATTATGACATACAATATCTTGTTAATATTTAAATAAACGTTGATTTTATTGATGTTTTAAACAATTTATAAAATTAAATTATCTAAATAAACCAAGGTCTTTTAAGTCATTAAAGGTGGTGAAAAACATCAACGATAGCAACAAAAACAAGCCGATTCGAAAAAAGCCTTCTTGAGTTTTTTGAGACAAAGGTCGACCTAAAACCTTTTCAAATGCATAAAACATTAAGTGTCCACCATCTAACATTGGTATAGGAAACAGATTAATTAACCCTAGACTTATTGAAATATAAGCCATCATACTAATAAAAGCCAACACTCCAAAGGTTGCAACTTGCCCTGATATCTTTGCAATCCTTATAGGGCCACCAAGTTGAGAGGTATCTGCTTTTCCCATGATCATTCCACCAATGTATTTTAATGAAGAAACACTAACAAAATAGACTTCATTTGCTGCATGGTACAATGCTTGTGCTGGTCCTAATTTAACATGATTAATTTTATCATTGTAAGCACTTAATTTTATACCAACCATTCTTTTATTAATTTTATTTCCTAAACCATCCTCACCTTCAACAATATTAGGTTTTACTTTTAAAATTAATTCTTCGTATGAACGCTTAACTTTAAAATCTATAAAGTCACTTGTGGACATTGTGATGTATTTAGAAACTTCCATGATACTTTTAACTTCATTGCCATCAATTTCTAAAATAATATCCTCATTTTTTAATCCACCAACCATTGCAGGACTATCTTTTTGAACTTCACTGATTACAGCAGGAGTAAAATCTTTTCCAACAAAAGTATAAATACAAAAGAAGATTGCTAAAGCTAATAAAAAGTTTGCTAAAGGACCACCAAATACAATTAAAACTCTTTGATATAAAGGTTTTAAAATAAATAACTTATCTCTTTCTTCTTCATTATACTTTTCTAAAATTTCTTCATGATCAGCTTGTGAATAAACATTACGATCTCCAAAAAATTTGACATATCCACCTAAAGGAATTGCACATACTTTCCATCTAGTCCCATGCTTATCATTCCAACCAAATAATTCTTTACCAAATCCAATAGAAAAATCAGTAACCCCAACTCCATACTTTCTTGCAAAATAATAGTGTCCATATTCATGGATGAATACAACCACTAAAATAAGAATTAAAAATGGAACAATATAACTAAGCATAATTTTATATTTTAATTGAATATCAAATTAATCACAACCCCTCATTAATCGTAATAGATCTTATCTTTTATAGTTTCTTTTAAAAAAGCCTTGGAATGACCTAATCTTCCTTTGTTAATTGGATCATTATTACATTTAACAAACCTCATTCCTCTTAAAGGATCTTTTCTAATAGGTTCAATAAAAGTAACTTTTGGATTATTATGATTTTCTCTGAGTTTTTTAATCTGTTCTGCTCTTTCAAGCTGTCTCTGTTTATTATATTTTTCTATTTCAATTTCATGATCAGATTTAACTTTTTCTTTTTTAATTTCATTAAGATTAATTTTATATTTTGAATCTAAATTTGGCTTCGTTTCACCAGCTTCTTTTTTACCAAATGTCTCATACCTTCTGCAGGCATCTTTTACCATTTGATTAAAGTTTGGCTTCGTTTCACCAAATTTTCTTTTACGAGATTTTGATATTTTAGAACGAGCTCCGTGATTTTTTTTCATTATAAAACTCCTTTCTTTTTCTGCAGTCTTTTCAAGATTTCATAAAGTTTGAAGTACTTAGAGAGTAATTTATCCTCAATAGTATTCAGCTTTAAAATAGCACTGCCACCATTGCAATCTCTAGCAAAGGAAAGTCCTGATTTTCTAATAATAATATTAGAAGATAGCATCATAGTTTTATCTCCACCTTCAACGACTTCTGCAACCTCATCTTTATATTTAGAGGCCTCATATTCTTGCATTTCATGGTTAATGATCCCTGCTTCCAATCTAGCTATCCGCTTAAAACGTATTGAAACTTCAATCATTTTAGAAACAATTGTTTCTTGTTGAATTCCAACTGGTTTTAATTCTTTAACCATTCGCTCAATAATATCATTGATATCGTCTATATTTTCACCAATGATCGCAATCTTTTCTGCATAAAGTCCATGTTTTATGGAATTTAAACTAGACTTTAATTTTCCTTCTTTGCTAACAGGTCCTGTAGATTTTTTAGAATTTCTTCTGTTAGCTAATGTTTTCTTCTTACTAGTTGCCATGCAACCTCCAATCAAATTTAGTCACAGAGTAATCTCTGTGAAGATTAATTTTAAAAGTTTGAAAGGCTCACCTAGTAGGCATTATTTAAGGCCGCACAGCATTTGCTGTAAAATTATTTTATAACATAAAACTAAAATAAAAAAATAGAACGTTCATGGTACGCGACAATTTAATTATCAATAAAAATCACTCAGTAAATACTCTAAATAAATCACACTAATAATTGTAATAATCCTTTAATAATTATTAATTAAAAGATAAAAATAATTAAGTTTTTAAATAAGGTTAATAAATAGAAATACCAAATCAAAGGAGATACTATGAGTTTTGGAAAAGAAAATACAACATTTGGATTTACTATGAGAGTACCAGAAACAGATGCTGAACATGTAGATGGATTAATTGAATCGCATGCAAATTGGATGAAGGAAACTCATTCATTGGTTGAAGCAGAAGGTAAGCTGCACACATTAGAATACTATGTAACAAAATCATCTGAGTATAATGATATGATGGATCCATCTAAAGGTACTACTGGAAATATTATATATTCTGTAAACGAAGTTCATAAAGATGGTGAACATCTAAAAAAACATACAGAATTGGGGCAGAAATGGGAGAGAATAAATGAATTCTTTGAATTATTTTCTAAATACAGTCCTTTAGTTACAATGGGTGGAAGTGTTATTGCAAAGCTTTAAAAGTTTTTTATTTAAGACTTAAAGTTAAGAAGCAAACAATATAAAAAATAGCCATTCCAGAAAGAAATTTAGTTTCTATAGTTTTTCCAAATTTCTTATATTGAATAAAGCTTAGTATAATAAAACCAATTGCTGTCACTAAAAAATATGATGGTTCAATTGTTTCAGTTATACGCATTTTAAATTATATTTTGTTAATTGTTATAATACATTAAATCTTCTTTACACTCAACGAGCTAGTGATGCTAGCGATTATTTGGGGAAACAGCGGGATACTCTAGTTCACACTACCTCACAATTGAATTAATAAGAAATTAGACTTAAAGTTCAGGATTTGTTAATCTTTTAATATGAAAAAAATATTTTCACTTGTTTTGTTTTTATTTTTTTTATTTTCGGGTTGTACTGTGAGTGATAGCCAAATGAAATCGACTTCTACTAATACAGGAATAAAATTAGATAGTGAGATAAAAGAGATTATTTTTTTAAATGACCACAAAATTAATTCAAAATTAACTGTTGAACTTATAAACAGAGGAATAAAAGTTAAACCATTTATTTCTCAGCAAAAAGTTACAGAGGCAATTGGTGAAAATAAAATTGAATACAATGAAGCTGCTACAAGATATGGGTTAAGAATAGAGGATGATTTTAAACAAGTTTGTGTATTCTCATCTAATCAAAACAATGATTTTACCTTTACGCTAATAGACATCAGAACGAATGATATAGTAAATATATTTCAAAAAAGAGGTCCTAATGGTAAATGCCCACCTTTAACACCAATCTATATTACCTATGCAAATTATTTATCCAATCTATAAAGGCATTTATACTCTCTGCAAATGAAGAGAATTCTAATTTTTCTGGTTTTAAGCTTTTTATTTTGTTTTAATGCATATGCTCAAAAAAATTTTGATGGTTTTTTAAAGGCTATTAATGACGCTAAAAAAATAAATATCACAATTGATTTTGAAAATACGGCAAAGTCATTTGGATACAAAGATGCTGAAGAATTCTTTTTGGAATATAAAAAAAAATATGATCTAGAGGATTTAACTATAAAAGAAGCAAAAGAATTTTTAATTGGAGCAGACAGATCAATTCAAATTAATGAATCTGAAAAAAACCTAAAAATACTTCATAAGTTAATTCTGAAAGATAAATTAATAAGAAGAAAATATTTAAATAAAAAGAAAAATCATGCCAAAATTCTAGCAATATATTTTGATTATGAAAAAGAAATGGCCAAAATTTCAAAAAATCCTAATTTAGAAAAAATAGGAAGATTTGCCTTTCATTGGCAGTGGCACGTAGAGGAAGGTCCTGATGTTTATTATAATCAAGAAAGTGAAGCGTTAGAAGGTTGTGAAGAAAATAGATTAAAAAGAGGAATTCCAGATGGAGGAGAGTGCATTCTGGTAGAGTATAGGTATCAAGATCAATTTAAAATCTTAATAAAACCTAAATATTTAAAAAAAGCAGAAGTAATTAATAAATCAAAAAACGTACCTAAAAAAAATAGTAGTGAGATTTTTTTTTGTAAAAAAAGAGAAAATTTTCCTGGTGTTGAACCAGTATTTTTATCTTCATATGATTTGAATAAAATCAATGGTTGTGGAGATCATAAACAGGTAGAAATTAATCAATATATAGATGAAATTTTAAATTATAGAATGCAATTAGCATCTTCATTTTGGAATGCTTCTTTTTTTAAACTTAGTTATGCAAAAAATATTATTAAAGAATTTAATGAATTAGATTTAGATACAAACTATTTAATTAAAATTCTTCAAAATGAATACGGTTTTAGTAGAAAAGAATTAGATCTACAAGATAACCAATTAGCAAAATCAGAACCAAATAAAGAAACTGAGAAAGTCAAAGTTAATAAATCAGATGATAACAACTCAATCAAAGTTTTGCTTTGTAAAAATTTTGAAAAACAATTTAAGTATGAGGTATTTTTAAAGGAAGAATACAATAATAATTGTCCAAGTAGAGCACCTATTAAAGTTAATTTTAATGAATACAAAGATAAATCGTTAGGTACTTTTTCAAGTAATTCATCTAAGTTTGGTTTATGTGTAAGAAAAAAGTTATCTAAAAAAGCATCAGAAAATACTAGTTATACACCTTTTCTTTTCTCAACATACTTACCTTGTGAAGATAACAAAAAAATATTTAGCACCATTGATGCTAAGTTTGATGGGGCAGATATTTATATTGAGAAAAATAAATTTACCAAACATATCCTATCATTTGATGATGGGTATTTTGAAAAAAAAGTAGTTAAAAAAAGCGATGATAATTTTTTAAAAGCTATTGATGATGTCAAAGCATCACCAGAAACTTACTTAACCTTAGAGGAAGTTGATTATCTTTCAAAATCTTTAACTAACATCAATTTTGATAACATGATGGATTTAGGTGAAAGTAATTTAATTTCATTTAGCAATGAATTACAGCATCTATTTGGAAAAAGAAAAAAATACACAAATAAAAGAATTGCATTAAATTCACAGGAAAAAATTGCCAAAATATATGTCACAGATAAAAAATTTTTAGAAAAATACCCTTACAAAACTATATTGGGTATGGCATATTTTGAATTTTTTTATGCTGGTCAGTTTTATAAAGAAAAAGAAGATCTCCAAAAATTTAAAGAACAATTTCCAAATGTTAGTGAAAAAGAAATCAAAGTAGTTAAAAATTTATATAATCTAAATCAATTAAGAGAAAAGATGCGTGAAAGTTTAGGCTTTACATTAGATGATAAAACTACAGATGTTATTAGAAGCTATATATCACTTAGTAAATATCTTGAAAATTCCAAACCTGAAAAAGTAAAATTAAATTCATATCAAAAAAAACAAATAAAATTATATGAAAAATTTAATAAAGAATTAGCAAATTATGAAAAAAATATAAAAATAAAAAGTAAAAATAGAATAACCGATGATAAATTTGAAAACCTATCAAAGAGGTATTATAAAAAAATATTAAAGACAAATAGCAAAATACAAAAATTAAAATCTAAAAAAAATCAGGAAAATGTTGAAATTGAAAGATTTAAATCTTTATTTAAAGATATTACAGAAATTATATCTATTACTGATAAAAATTTAACAAATGATTATGCTGATTATCAACTTGCACTTGATAGCATTTATTTTGTTAAAGACATCCTAAGTTTAACTAAAGACAAATCTACTAAAAAAAAATATGATCAAATTTGGGACGATAACTTAAATATTGAAGAAATATTAAGTAGTGAAGAGATAAAATATTTAAATTTATTAAATCAAAAATCAAAACTAAGAAAAATTACAAAAGAAAAACAATTCCAATCTACAGTTTTAAATCTAATAAATAACAACTACCCTGTATCAAACTTGATGGCAAAAGTTGAAGAACAATTTGAAACCAAGATAAAACCAATAAAAATTAATTATGGTTCTTTTGATGAAATGAAAAATTGGAACAAAGAAGACTGGGCTAATGCTTGGAAAGGTTCTATTCCTTTAGAATTGAATGATATTGATGGAAGTATAGTTAATTTTACAGATCAAAATGTAGAGGATTTAAAAGCTCAACTAGCATTAAATAATTTAAAAGAATTAGTTAATACTGATGACATTGAATTTATACAATCGCAATCTCAGGATATTCAAAACTCTATTAATAATTTAAATAACACAAATATTTCGGCTATATTAAACCAAGATTTTTCTATTACTCTTGATAATTATTCCAAAATATTAGCAGAGGATGCAATCAATAGATTTGGAGATCAATTTGATGCTCAAACAATTCAAGAGATTAGAGACAATGCAAATTTTGAAAACTTAACTGCTATTATGAATATGGAGTATGGAACAAATGTAACTTCAGAGGAATATGAATCTTATTGGGAAAGTGCTCAATACATGAATAGCACATCAACATGGGGTGAAGTAACTAGAGGAGTTGATCTTATTAGTAATCTTAACTCTTATGATGCAGCTGCAGCATTTAAAGAACTAGGAGGGGATTTACAAGCTGCTGCTGATAGTATTGCTCAAGCCGCTTCAGTTGGAATTTCTACAGATTTAGAAGCTGCTGCTCAAGGTGCTGGCTTTAATAGTTTTTCTGATGCAGTAAATGCTTATAATGAACAGTATGGAACAAATTATACAGATGAAGAAGCAAGAGAGGCTTTGGGACAATAAAATATTATAATGAAAAACTTCTATCGATCCTGGTACTTTGTTACAGGATTTTATAGGATAACTCGACACAAACTCGACACGAAAGAGATAAAACAAGGATTGAGGTAGTTTGAACAAAGAAAACGCAAGTAAACTCTGGAAAATTATTCAGGATGCTGGCGATTATTTGGAGGGACAACTTCTTAAATTGCGTTTTATTAGAATACTTTGTTTAAGTTTAAAAAGAATAACTCGTATAAAATTTTATATTAGCCTCATCTTTAAATGAAGATTGATGAGTGTCCTCTTCTAAATTTAAAGGTTGATAAATATCTATCCCAGCTCTTAGCAATGAAAAAAATCGACTTTCATAATTAAATGTTAAAGCACGTGTATTTTTATCTAAATCATTTTGAAGAGAGATAAAATACTGAGTGTCTTCAATATCGTTAAGAACAAGACGAGCTCCTAAAAAAAGATCCTTTTGATAACCATGGTGCGAGTTTGAGCTACGCGTATCATATGAATATTCAACAATGTTAGCTAAATCCCAATTCTTTTCATAAATTCCATAATTGGTATGTTCAAACCCAAGAATTAAATTTATATAATCTTCTATATTACCATTATAATCATATTCATTTTCACGATAAACAATTTCACTTTTATACAAAGTATCTTCACGTGTTGCCTGTAGATCTAAACCAAATTGAGTAATTTCTGAATACTTTGGAATAAACTTACCAGAACTTAAAACTAACGCAGGATCTTTTGAGTTACCTTCATAATAAGAAAACCCATAATCATATTCGTTAAGATAACCAGACCAACGTAATGCCATTCCAATATTATCTTTACTAGCTCCATCGGCATAAGTTTTATTGGTATCAATATTTAAAGCTAATTGAGGTCTAACTTTAGAGGTAGGATACGTATTAGTTGTTGCAGGTAAAAGAAAAAAATTTAATTCGCTAGTTTCAAAATATTTTTTGACATTTATCATTGTTTGACCTTTTTTTTCACCTTCAGCAAGACCAGTAGAAAAGTCTTTTGAATTGATGATATCTACAGGGTTATAAAATTCATTTTTTCCCCAAAAAATTATATTATTACCAACTAAAAAATTTAAATCATTGTTTGTATATTCTAGATAAGCCTCATTAAAATCAATGTTCTCAGCTGCTTCAGGATCTGAAAACATTGAGTTAATTTTTAATTTTCCAGATAAATTATTGTTCTCAAAAAAGAAATTATATTTGAGTGATGAAGTGTTCAGATTATTTTTTCGATCATCTCCTTCGACATCATCAAAAAATATTGATGAACTAACTTCTATCTCACCGTATTGCTCTGTATAAGTTTCTGCGAAAGATTTAGAGCTTAAAAGAGTAAATAAAATAAAAATATATCTTATAATCATCTAGCCATTCTGGCTAATTTCTCAGGTCTAAAATCATTCAAAGATAAGTTTGTTTGAAATTGATAATTTTCCCAAGCAATCACAGTCGATTTTCCTGTTTGAAGATTAGTCATTTCTAAGGTATCTGCTCTCCAAAATTTATCTAAGTATTTTTGATAACCCTTGAAATGTAGTTCTTTTTCTAAATCCCCTCTTCGATTATAAAATTTAACTGATTGGTATAATAATTCATCAGTATCAACATAAATTATTCTTTTAGAATAACCTGATTTTTTATTTTTAGGTGTTGCTTCAATTAAATGACATGTAAGAGAAGCCTCTGTTAGACACGGCCCATCTTCAAGCCAAGTAAATGTATAATCTTCTGGCTCATCTGTTGATAAATCTTCATAAGAAAATTCAGAAGAAACAAATTTACCAGTACGATTAGATGAGGAAATTCTTTTTACTCTTTTTAAAGCTGGAAGGTATAACCATTGATCATCATCTTTAGGCTCAATATTTGCATGAGTTAAAAGAGAAGTGCCCTTTACATCTCTTGGTTCTGTAAAAACGATAATACTTTTATCTCCTAAGGTATCCTCTAATTCTTCGAAGATTAAATTTTTAAATTTTCTAACACTTTCGTTTCCAGATTTGTCTTTTAAAACCATCTGACCTTCAACTGTGCTATCGACAAAACCATTATCTAAAGCAATACTTTTTTCAATAATTTCTAGACCTTTTTCTTCATTGGTTTGAGCAAATGAAGATGTGCACCAAAATATCAGGGTTAAACAAATTGATATTATAGATTTCATGATGATGCTCTCCTTTTTGTTTTAAAGTTATCAATCATAATTAATATTGGTGGTAACAGTAAATAATCCACAATGAGGGCAAAAACAACTGTGATTGCTGTAAGCTGAGCCATGTCTTTATTAACAGTAAATCCAGATTGAGCTAAAACACAAAAACCTAAAAACAAACCTATCGTTGTTGTTGTTAGTGCCATTCCTACTTTTTGAAAAGCATCACGAACACTGTCTTCTGGTGACTTTCCATTTTTTCTTGCCTTTGCATATTTCAACATGAAGTGAACAGAGTCGTCGACAACTATTCCAAGTGTCATCGCTACTACAATAGATACGGCTAAGGTTACACTTCCTGTATAATATCCCCATAACCCAAAAGCCATAGCAGCTGGTAATAAATTAGGAATTAAACTCATCAATCCGTATTTAATATTTCTAATAACCAGCAAAATAATAAATGAGATACCAATAAGAGCAAAGCCTGTCCCCTTTAACATCGCTGGAACATCTCTTGAAGAGATTTGTGAAAATACTTGTGATGGACCGGTTGATTTTGACATTAACTCCGGTGCATTCTCTTTAAACCACCCTTGAATTGTTTTATCTAAATCTAAGAATTCTTTTGTTGTCGCGTTTGCAACATTTGCTGTTACTCTAAGAGCAGATTTATCAACGTTGATTTGATCTGTTAGATCTAAACCATAACCAAGTGAAAGTTCATATAAAAATAAATATTGAGCTGCTTCAAGCTCAGAAGAAGGAATTTTATAAAATGATTGATCATCATTATTAAAGTTCTGGTTCAATCTTTTAACGACATCCGTATAAGATCTTACACTAGTGACCTTTGGTTGGTTTCGCATAAATTCAACAAGATCATTAACTTTCTGTAGATATTCTGGGTCATTGATCCCATTTTCTTT
>CACFZQ010000002.1:0-40230 GCA_902570835.1 uncultured Pelagibacteraceae bacterium
ACAGTAACTATAATTTTATCAGAGGCAAAACAAATGGAGAAACATGGGACAAAAGGTTAATCCTGTAGGTTTTAGATTAGGTGTAAACAGAGGTTGGGACTCTGTTTGGTATGCTAAGAAAAAAGATTTTGGCAACTATCTAATTGAAGATTTTAAAATAAGAGAATACATCAAGAAAAATGTAATTAATTCAGGTGTATCTAAAGTGATGATAGAGAGAACATCAAACAAATGTTATGTTACAATTTACACATCTAGACCTGGATTTGTAATTGGTAAAAAAGGTAGTGATATTGATAAAATTAAAAATAACTTATCAAAATTTACGACAAATGAAGTAAACTTAAATATAAAAGAGGTTAAAAAACCTGAAACAAACGCATATTTAGTTGCTGAAAACATTGCACAACAGTTAGTAAAAAGAATTTCATACAGAAGAGCCATGAAAAGAGCTATGCAATCATGTATCAGACTAGGTGCAAAAGGGATTAAAGTTTCAGTAAGTGGTAGATTAGGTGGTAATGAGATCGCTAGAACTGAATGGTTAAGAGATGGTAGTATACCATCACACACTTTAAGAGCAGATATAGATTATGCAGAAGCGGAAGCTCTTACAACATATGGAATTATTGGAATTAAGGTTTGGATTTATAAAGGAGAAGTTTTTGCAAGAGAATTTAGCCAGGAAACAAACAAAGTAACTCCAAAGGAAGGTAAACAATAATGCTTCAGCCAGTAAGAACTAAATGGAGAAAAGCTCATAAAGGAAGAATTCATGGTAATGCTACTAGAGCAAGTACTATTAATTACGGTGCATATGCTTTGAAGGCATTACAGCCTGAAAGAGTCACTGGAAAACAAATTGAGGCTGCTAGGGTTGCTTTAACTAGACACATGAAAAGACAAGGAAGAGTATGGACGAGAGTTTTTCCAAATATTCCAGTTTCTAAAAAACCAATAGAAGTTAGAATGGGTAAAGGAAAAGGATCACCAGAATATTTTGCTTGTAGAGTAAAACCCGGAAGAATTTTATTTGAAGTTGATGGTGTATCTGAACAAATTGCTAAAGAGGCACTTTATAAAGCTTCAGCAAAATTACCAATAAAAACAAAGACAATAAAGAGATTTGCATAAATGAAAAAACAAGAGATTAAAAAATTAAGCAAAGATGAAGTTGTCAAAAATATTGATAAGCTTAAAAAGGATTTATTTAATTTTCGATTTCAAAAGATGAATTCCCAAATAACTAATCCTGCAAAAATTGGAGAAACAAGAAAAACAATTGCAAGGTTGAAAACAATTTTAAAAGGAAAAACAAATGCCTAAAAAAATATTAACAGGAGTGGTGATAAGCGATAAACCTGATAAAACAGTTACAGTTATGGTAGAGAGAAAATATTCACACCCTGTATTGAAAAAAGTCATAAGAGTTAGAAAAAATTACAATGCTCATGATGAAAATAATACATTTAAAACAGGTGATAAAGTTTCAATTATTGAAAGTAAACCATTTTCAAAAAAGAAAAAATTTCAAGTTATGGAGAATAATAAATAATGATTGGTGTACAGACAGAATTACAAGTTGCTGACAACACTGGTGCAAAAAGAATAGAGTGTATCAAAGTATTGGGTGGATCTAAGAGAAGATATGCCAGTATTGGAGATACAATTGTAATTGCTGTGAAAGAGGCTATCCCTAAGGGTAAAGTCAAAAAAGGAACTGTTCATAAAGCTGTAGTAGTAAGAGTTAAAAAAGGAATACATAGAAACGATGGATCAAAAGTAAAATTTGATAACAATGCAGCAGTATTAGTTGACGATAAAGGTGAACCAGTTGGTACTAGAATATTTGGCCCCGTTACAAGAGAATTGAGAAGTAGAGGGCAAATGAAAATAATTTCACTAGCACCGGAGGTTTTATAAAATGATTAAAAAAGGTTTAAAAGTAAGAGTTTTAACTGGAAAAGATAAAAAAAAAGAAGGTGAAGTTATCGAAATTGACAGAGCAAATAATAGGGCCAAAGTAAAAGAAATTAATATGGTTAAAAAACACGTTAAAACAACAAAAGAGAAAAAAGGTGGAATTTTTTCAAAAGAAAGTTTTATTCATTTATCAAATTTAAAATTAATAGATGAAAAAGCAGAAAAGAAAAAAGAGGCTAAGAAATAATGACTCCGAGATTAAAAGAAATTTTTAATAAAGAAATACAACCAGCTTTAAAAGATCAATTTGGTTTTAAAAATATTTACATGGCACCAAGAATTGAAAAAATTGTTTTAAATATGGGTCTTGGTTTAGATGGTTCAGACTCTAAAATTCTTAAATCGTGTGAAGAGGATATGGCAAAGATAACAGGTCAAAAACCCGTAACTACAAAATTCAAAAAATCTGTAGCAAATTTTAAGACAAGAAAAGGATCTAATGCAGGCTTAAAAGTAACCTTAAGAAAAAACAAGATGTATGAATTTTTAGATAGATTAGTAAATATTGCTCTTCCTAGAATTAAAGATTTCAGAGGATTGTCACCAAAAGGTTTTGACAAATTTGGAAATTATACTTTTGGTATAAAGGAACACATTATATTTCCTGAAGTTAGTTTTGATAGAGCTGATAAAGTTAGAGGGTTAGATATCATTATTGTCATAAAAGCAATTAACAAAGAGCATAGCTTTGCATTATTAGAAAAAATTAATTTTCCATTTATTAAAAAAGGAGACAATTTAAATGGCTAAACTTAGCGCTGTAAATAAAAATAAAAAAAGAATTAAACTTTCAGACAAGATGTTCAAGAAAAGACAAAATTTGAAAAAAATAATAATGGATAAAAAATTACCATTAGAGGAAAGATTTAAGGCGCAGCAAAAATTATCAAAACTGCCAAGAAATTCAGCTAAAACAAGAGTGATGAATAGATGTGAGATAACAGGTAGACCACATGGTGTTTATAGAAAATTAAAAATATCAAGAATCGCTCTTAGACAATTAGGATTACAAGGAAAAATACCTGGCTTAGTTAAGTCGAGCTGGTAGGAAGGAAAATTATGAGTTTAAGTGACCCAATAGGAGATATGATAGCTAGAGTTAAGAACGCTCAAGCAAGAAATCATAAAAAAGTAGATCTGCCTTCTTCTAATTTTAAGTCTAAAATTGCAGATATACTTAAAAATGAAGGTTTTATAAAAGATTTTAAAATTAGTTCAGAGGATAATAAGCCAACATTGTCTTTAGAACTTAAATACCACTCTGGTAACCCAGTAATCAGCGCATTTGAAAGAGTTTCTAAACCAGGAAGAAGAATATTTTCTAGTGCCGAAGGTTTACCTAAAATTAATAACGGTCTAGGTATTGCAATAATTTCTACACCAAAAGGTGTAATGACTGATATTGACGCCAGAAAACAACGTGTTGGTGGTGAAATTATTTGTAAGGTATTTTAATGTCTAAAATTGGAAAAATAAATATATCAATTCCTGAAAAAGTTAAAGTTGCTTTAGCTGGGAACATCATCAATATAGAAGGGCCATTAGGCAAGAAATCAATAAATATTGATTTAGATATGTTTAATTTGGATATCAAAGAAGGAAAAGAGATTTCAATTAAACCAAAAAAAATTGACCAAAATTCTAAACGACTATGGGGTATGAACAGAAGTTTAATTAACAATGCTGTAATTGGCTCAAGTACTGGCTACGAAAAAGTGCTAGAACTTGTAGGTGTTGGATACAGAGCGACATTAAAAGGAAATCAGTTAAATCTACAATTAGGCTATAGTCACGATATTGATTTTGATATTCCAGAAGGAATTAAAATTGCTGTAGAAAAACAAACTACACTTAAGATCACTGGATCTGATAAACAATTAGTTGGTGAAGTTGCATCAAAAATTAAAACATTTAGAAAAATTGAGCCATATAAGGGTAAAGGTATAAGAGAACAAGGACAATATGTTCTTAAAAAAGAGGGTAAGAAAAAATAATGAAACTAAACACTAGTATTAGAAAAAGATTTAGAGTTAGCAATAAAGTAAAAAGAGTTGCTTCAAAAGATAGATTTAGATTAAGTATTTCTAGATCTGCTAAAAATATTTCAGCCCAAATCATTGATGACACAAAAAAAGTAACTTTGTTATCTGCCTCTTCTATTGAGAAAGATTTAAAATCATCTAATAAAATAAACAAAACAGAGTTGTCAAAATTAGTAGCTCAAAAGCTTGCAAAAAAAGCTCAAGAAAAAAATATTACAAAGATTTATTTTGATCGTGGATCTTATAAATATCATGGCAGAATCAAAGCTTTTGCAGATACATTAAGAGAAAATGGGATGGAATTTTAATTATGGAAAATAATAGAGATAAAAAAACAGACGATATTCTAGAAAAGCTAGTTCATATCAACAGAATTACAAAAGTTGTAAAAGGTGGAAGAAGATTTGGTTTTTCAGCTCTTGTAGTGGTAGGTAATCAAGCTGGAAAAATTGGAATAGCACACGCTAAAGCAAAACAAGTTCCAGATGCAATTAAAAAAGCTAATGAAATGGCGAGAAGAAAATTAACACATATACCTTTGAGAGAAGGAAGAACAATCCATCATGATGTGAAAGCTAAAGATGGTTCTGGTAGAATAGTTTTAAGAGCAGCATCAAAAGGTACAGGTATTATTGCAGGTGGTCCAGTAAGAGCAGTATGCGAGGTATTGGGTGTAAAAGATATTGTTGCTAAATCAATGGGTACATCGAATGCACATAATGTGATTAGAGCTACTATGAAAGCTTTATTGAAACAAAATTCACCAAAACAAATTTCAGCAATAAGAAATAAAAAAATATCAGAAATTATTGAAAAAAGAGGATAATGATTACATTAAATACAAGACAGAAAATTAACAAACCTAAAATTAGAGTAGGAAGAGGTATTGGATCAGGAAAAGGTAAAACATCTGGAAGAGGTGTTAAAGGTCAAAAATCTAGATCTGGTGTAGCAATAAAAAGTTTTGAAGGTGGTCAAATGCCTTTATACAGAAGATTACCTAAAAGAGGTTTTAATCCAATTTCAAGGGAAAACATTGCAATTTTAAACTTAGAAAAAATTCAGTCTTATATTGATAAAAAAAATATTAATCCAAATGAAGTGCTAAATTCTTCATCTTTAAAAAAATTAAAATTAATTAACAAAAACTCTACAAAATTAAAAATATTAGGCACTGGAGAGTTAAAAGATAAAATTAATATTGAGGCTGACCTAGCATCAAAATCTGCAATAGAAAAACTAGAAAAAATTGGTGGATCTATTCAATTAAAAAAATAATTTGTTTAAATGAGCGCATCATCATCAACAAATGATCTAAGAAATAGAATAATTTTTACCATAGCAATTCTTGCAGTATATAGATTTGGTACATTTGTTCCTTTACCAGGAATTGACCCAGAACAATTAAAAATAATGATGGATGGTAATCAAAAAGGGTTACTTGGTATGTTTAATGTTTTTGCTGGAGGTGCCGTCAGTAGAATGGCAATTTTCGCTCTTGGAATAATGCCATACATATCATCAGCTATTATAGTTCAGTTGTTAACAGGGGTTTCAGATTATTTTAAGAATTTAAAAGCTCAAGGAGAAACTGGTAGAGCAAAGATTACTCAAATAACAAGATATGGAACAGTTTTACTCGCTACAGTTCAAGGTTATGGTTTATCGGTAGGTTTAGAGTCTTCTGCAGATTTGGTAATTAATCCAGGAGCATTTTTTAAAATTACAACAGTGACAACTATTGTTGCAGGTACAATTTTTCTTATGTGGTTAGGAGAACAAATTACTCAAAGAGGAATTGGAAATGGAATTTCCTTAATTATTTTTGCTGGTATTGTTGCTGAAATACCTAGAGCTTTAGTTACAACTTTTGAACTTGGTAGAACAGGTGCAGTATCAACTTTCATGATTTTAGCAATTTTTGTTCTTTTAATATTAACTATTTTATTCGTCGTTTTTATGGAGAGAGCATTAAGAAAAATTCTTATAAATTATCCTAAAAGGCAAATGGGAAATAAAATGTATGGTGGAGAGTCTTCTCATTTACCATTAAAAATTAATCAAGCAGGAGTAATACCGGCAATTTTTGCATCTGCATTATTATTGTTACCAGTTACTTTTTCTAATTTTTCTTTTTCAAACAATGAAACTTTTTTAAATTTAAGTTCTTATTTTACTCAAGGCCAACCTCTGTACATGTTGCTATACGCATCTGGTATAATATTTTTTACATTTTTCTATACTTCAATTACATTTAACCCAACCGAAACAGCAGAAAACCTAAGAAAATATGGTGGCTTTGTTCCAGGTATTAGACCTGGTGAAAGTACAGCTATGTATATCGAAAATATTTCAACTAAGCTTACTACAATAGGTGCTCTATATTTGACCCTTGTTTGTTTGATGCCAGAATTTTTAATAGCCAATTACCCAATTCCTTTTTACTTGGGTGGTGCGTCCATCTTAATTGTTGTTGTAGTAGCCATTGATACTGTAACTCAAATTCAAACAAGATTAATGAGCTCTCAATACGAACAATTAATTAAAAAAACTAAATTTGGAAAGTAAGTGAATATAGTTTTATTTGGACCGCCTGGTGCTGGTAAAGGTACTCAAGCCAAATATTTAGTAAATAAACTAAACTCCTTTCAAATTTCAACTGGCGAACTTTTAAGAGAAGAAATTTATAAAAATTCGGAAATTGGTAAGAAAATAGCCAATGATATGAAAAATGGTAAATTTGTAAGTGATGAAATTGTTAATAAGCTTATTGAAAACTTTGTTTCAGATCCTCAAAAAAAGAACACATTTATACTTGATGGATACCCTAGATCTTTAAGCCAAGCAAAAAATTTAGATATCTTACTCGAAGCATCAAATCAAAAGATAGATTTAATTTTGTATCTTAAAGTTGATAAAGAGACGGTAGTAAAAAGGTTAGAGAAAAGGAAAATTATCGAAAATAGATCTGATGATGAAACAACTACTATTCTAAAACGATTTGATACATACATGAACACAACAGAGCCAGTATTGAAATACTACTCTGAGAATCCTAATTTTAGGGAAATTGATGGAAGCTTAGAAATAGACGAAATAACAAGGAAAATAGACACTTTTATAAATGTTTAAGACGTTGACTTTGATTAATCTTCTTATATAAAAGGCACAATTTATCACAAAAATTATGGCTCGTATCGCAGGTATAAACATTCCACAAAATAAACTTGTCCACATTGGACTAACATATATTTACGGAATTGGAGATAAATTCTCACAAAAAATTTGTTCTTCTCTAGAAATTCCAAGAGCCAAAAGAGTGAATGAGTTAACTGATGATGAAATTTTAAAAATAAGGGAATACATAGATCAAAATTTTAAAGTCGAAGGAGATCTTAGAAGAGATTATTCTTTAAGTATTAAAAGATTAATAGATCTTGCATGTTATAGAGGAACAAGACATAGAAAAAAATTACCTGTAAGAGGACAAAGAACAAGATGTAATGCAAGAACAAGAAAAGGAAAAGCAATCGCTATTGCAGGGAAGAAATTAACACCAACTAAAAAATAATAATGGTAAAAACAGAAAAAACTGACAATAAAGATCAGAAGGTAGAAAAATCTTCAAAAAAAAGTGCAAAGAGTTCTTATTCAAAAAAGAAAAAGATAAAAAAGAATATTTTAAATGGAATTGCTTATGTGCAGTCAACATTTAATAATACAATAATTTCAATTGCTGATACAAATGGAAATGTAATATCCTGGGCATCTGCTGGACAGAAAGGATTTAAAGGATCAAGAAAATCTACACCTTATGCAGCTCAAATAGCAGCGGACTCCGCAGCATCAAAAGCATTAGAGTATGGAATGAAAACTTTATCTGTTGAGGTAAAAGGGCCTGGTTCAGGAAGAGAAACAGCATTAAGAGCTTTACAAGCAAGAGGTTTTAAAATTTTGTCAATTAAAGACACAACACCGATGCCTCATAACGGAACTAGACCACCAAAAAAAAGGAGAGTTTAATGGAAGTAGAAAACGTTAATGTTAAAAATTGGAAATCTTTGATTAAACCATCTAAATTAGATGTACAAATTAGTGACGACTTAACACATGCTATGATTATAGCTGAGCCTTTAGAAAAAGGTTACGGATTAACTCTAGGAAACTCCTTAAGAAGAATTTTGCTTTCTTCAATCAGAGGAGCTGCAGTTACTTCAATTCAAATAGATGGCGTTCTACATGAATTTACATCAATTAAAGGTGTAAGAGAGGATGTAACAGATATAGTATTAAATGTTAAATCATTAGCATTAAAATGTAATTCTGAAGGTACAAAAAAATTAGTATTAGATGCAAAAGGCCCAGGTGAAATAAAAGCTTCAGACATTGCTTCAGTGACTGATGTAGAAATATTAAATCCAGAGTTAGTAATATGTAACCTAGATGAAAATACTACTTTTCACATGGAAATGAACGTAAATACTGGAAAAGGTTATGTTCCAGCTGAGCTAAATAAACCAGAGGAGCCACCATTAGGTTTAATTGCCATTGACTCTTTATATAGTCCTGTAAAAAAAGTTTCCTATTCTGTTAGCACAGCAAGAGAAGGTAAAGCTCTTGATTATGATAAATTAACGATGGAAGTAGAAACTAATGGTTCAATCTCCGCAGAAGATGCTGTTGCGTATTCAGCTAGGATTTTTCAAGACCAGTTGAAAATGTTTGTTAATTTTGATGAGCCAGTTGAAGCTCCAGTAAAAGAAGTTTCATCTGAACCTGAGTTTAATAAGAATTTATTAAGAAAAGTTGATGAATTAGAGTTATCTGTTAGATCAATGAATTGCTTGAAAAATGACAATATAATTTATATTGGCGATTTAGTTCAAAAATCTGAGGGTGAAATGTTAAGAACACCAAATTTTGGTAGAAAATCTTTGAATGAGATTAAAGAAGTTCTAACAGGAATGTCTCTGTATTTAGGAATGGAAATACCTAACTGGCCACCAGATAATATAGCAGAAATGTCTAAAAAATTAGAGGAAGCAATTTAATGAGACACGGCTTAGCCAACAAAAAACTAAACAGAACATCTGAGCATAGAAAAGCTCTGTTAAAGAATATGTTAAATTCTTTAATAAAATATGAACAGATTAAAACTACACTGCCAAAAGCAAAGTTTTTAAGACCTCAAGCTGACAAAATTATTACTTTAGGTAAAAAAGATACATTGCAAACAACTAAGATGCTTGTGTCTCAATTGCAGGATATTAAATCAGCTAATAAAGTAAAAAAAACTCTTTCTAAAAGATATTCAAATAGAAAAGGTGGCTATACTAGAATTATTAAAGCAGGTTTTAGATATGGTGATAATGCTCCAATGGCAATTATAGAATTTGTAGATAGAGATGTTGAAGCCAAAAGATTAGATAAGAAGAAAAAAGATACGTCAAAAGAAGCTCCAAAAATAGAAGAAAATAAACAAGCTACAGCTTAAATCCTAATTCATGAACAAGGCATACATGGTTGATTCAACGTGTAATGATATGCGTATTGATAGATGGATGAGATTAAATATTGGAAAAATACCTCAAGGTTTAATTGAAAAATATCTTAGGACAGGAAAAATTAAAATTAATAAAAAAAAAGTTAAAAGTTCTCACAAAATAAAAAATGGAGATAAGATAAATATATTTAATATTGAATTTAAAGAAAGAGTAGAACAAAAAAAAATAAAATTTTTACCAACTAAAGAAATAATAAAATCAAACGAAGATCAAATAATTGATGATAATGATAATTTTGTTGTATTAAATAAAGCATCAGGAATATCTGTACAAGGTGGTACAAAATCTAAAAAAAACTTAGTTGATATTTTTGCAAAGAGTGAAATTTTTAAAGGAACAAAACCTTATTCTGTTCATAGATTAGACAAAGATACATCTGGTGTATTTATAATGGCGAAAAATAGAGAGAGCGCACAACTACTAACATCATTATTTAGATTAAGAAAGGTACATAAAACTTATCTTGCCATATGCCAAGGAGAAATAAATAAAAACTCAGGAGTTTGGGATGATGACTTAATAAGATACGATGGAGATAAAAAGTTAGTAGAAAAAGCAAAAACTATATTCAAGGTAATAGATAAAAATTCTGAAGCATCTTTATTGGAATTAAAACCAATAACTGGAAGAAAACATCAGTTACGT
This sequence comes from uncultured Pelagibacteraceae bacterium, assembly GCA_902570835.1. Classification (GTDB taxonomy): domain Bacteria; phylum Pseudomonadota; class Alphaproteobacteria; order Pelagibacterales; family Pelagibacteraceae; genus Pelagibacter. The sequence goes on from CACFZQ010000002.1 coordinate 10,235, forward strand.
AAACAGCTTTTTGCAATTGGAAATCCTATATTTGGTGATACTAAATACAAACTCTCTAAGTCAGATAAAGGTATAAATAAAAATCTTATGCTGCACTCGTATCAAATTAAATTTAAAATAAATGATATGAAGCATACTTATTCAGCGTTATTACCTGAATATTTTAAAAAGTTGTTAAAATCAAAAAGACTTAGATTTTCAAATTTGAAATAAAATTTTCAATAATTTCATTATACAAGTTAGAATAATCTTGATTTGAAATTTTTTTTAAATTTGTCACACCTTTATCGGAAATTCCACAGGGTACTATTTTTTTATAATTTTCTAAGTTGTTATCAATATTTATTGCAAATCCATGATACGCAATCCATTTTCTTACTCTAATACCTATCGCAGCAATTTTTTGAATTTTATTTTTGTCTTCATGCCATATTCCAATATTTTCTTTATCAGCAAACGTTTCAATATTATATTTTTTTAAACTTTGAATAATTGTTTTTTCAATAGTTGTAATAAATTTTCTAATGTCTTTTTTTTCTCTTAGATCAATAACAAAATAACAAATTAATTGACCTGGACCATGATACGTAATTTTTCCTCCTCTGTTTGTTTTTAAGAGATCAATTGATTTATCAATTATTTCATTTTCTTTAAACGATGTACCTGCGGTAAAAATTTCAGGATGCTCTAAAATCCAAATTAATTCTTTTTCTTTATTTGCTGTAATATTTTTTAATCTAGACTCTAATAGATCAATTGCCTCAAAATAATTTACCGGTTTTATTGACTTTTTGATCTCTATATCCATTTAAAATTTGTAATATTTTAATTATGTATTAATAGTGCACAACTAAATTATAGGTACATTTATGTCTTTAATTAAAAAAACTAAAGATAAAAAAGTAAATTTTGAATTTAATAAAGAATATTTAAGAGTTGTCACCTCTAAAATATCTAATAATGATGCAAAATTTATTAACGACTCATTTAATGAAATGCATCCTGCTGATGCAGCAGACATAATTGAACACTTAAGTATTAGTGATAGAGAAAGTTTAATTAAGTTAAATAACTTTAATATTGATGCAGAGGTTTTTGTTGAATTAAATGAGTCTATACAAACTGAAATAATTAAATATTTATCTTCGGATTCAATTGTAACTATAATTACCAACTTAGAGTCAGATGATGCTATTTCGATTTTAGAAAATGTACCTGAAGGAGACAAGAACACTATATTAAGCTCATTACCACCTAAAGATAGATTTGCTCTGTTAGAAAGCTTAAGCTATCCAGAGGATACTGCTGCTAGACTTATGCAGCGTGAGTTTACAGCTATACCAAGCAATTGGTCTGTAGGTCAAACAATTGACTATCTAAGAGAAAATAAAGATCTACCTGAAGAATTTTTGGAAATTTTTATTGTTAATGAAGAATTTAAACCTATTGGAACAGTTCCATCATCAAGAGTGCTTACTTCACCGAGAGACACAAAGATGGCAAGCATCATGTCTGAATCTCAACTATTAGTGCCTGTGAATATGGATAAAGAAGAGGTGGCTAACCTATTTGAAAATTATAATCTTAACTCAGCAGCCGTAGTTGATAAAAATAATAAATTGGTAGGAATGATTATGAACGATGATGTTCTTACAGTCCTAAAAGAAGAGGCTGAGGAAGATGCATTAAGACTTGCAGGTGTAGGTGATGAAGAAATAACCGATGGTATTGTAACAAAAACTAAAAGAAGATTTAACTGGCTTTTATTAAATTTATTTACAGCTTTTCTAGCTACTTGGTGTATCAGTCTGTTTGGAGCAACTATAGAGCAAATGGTAGTTCTTGCTTTTCTGATGCCAATTGTTGCCTCAATGGGTGGAAATGCAGGAATGCAAACATTGGCTGTTACAGTCAGAACAATTGCAACAAATGACTTAACACAAAATAATTTTTCATCAAATGTTTTTAAAGAATTTTCAATTGGCATATTAAATGGAATTATATTTGCTGCCATAAGTGCTTTAATAGTTCAAATTTGGTTTCAAGATAGTATTCTTTCAATAATCATTTCAATATCAATGGTACTTACGATGATTATAGCTGGACTGTTTGGTATACTTGTTCCTTTTACTTTAAAAAAAATGAATATTGATCCCGCAATTGCATCGAGTGTTTTTGTTACCACCATTACTGATGTTATAGGTTTTGTCTCATTTTTAGGTGTTGGGGCTTACTTTCTCTAAAAATTATCAATCAATCTTACGTTATCAATATAATAAGCAACAAATAACCGTGAGCCTCTAACAGTATTAGATATTTTAAGATTTTTAATTGATATTAATTCCAAGTATTCAATTTTAATTTTTAATAATTTCTCAAAATTTTTTATTTGAGTATTTAAATTTTGTTTTATTTTTTTACTATTTTTCAATTTTTTTTTTAATTTAATTAAACTTTTACTTAAAAAACTTGCTTTTTTAATTCCATTTAAATCCAAATTATTATTTCTTGAAGACAAAGCTATTTTGCTTTTATTTCTAATCGTTCTGCATGGAATAATAGAAGTTTTATATTTATTTTTTAGATAATTTTTTATTAAGAAATATTGTTGATAATCTTTTTTGCCCATAAATATTTTTTTTGGATTTACGAGATTAGTTAATCTTTCCATTACATCTAGTACTCCTTCAAAATGGCCTTTTCTAAATTTGGCGCATAAAATTTTATTTTTTTTTATAATTTTTATGTTTGATTTTTTATTATTATTGTAAACATCTTTGAATTTTGGGATGTATAAGAAATCCACTTTTTTAGTTTTTTTTAAAATTTTAATATCTTCTTTGATATTTGTGGGATAGTTCTTGAAATCTTTTTTATTGTTAAATTGTTTGGGGTTGACGAAAATACTTACTATTGTCTTTTTGCAAGTTCGATTTGATCTTTCTATAAGTGATAAATGACCCTCATGTATACTCCCCATTGTAGGAACAAAACCAACATCATTATATGGCCTTAAAGCTCTAAATAATGAATTATTATTTAATAAAATTTTCATTTGTATTAGAAATCTAGATAAGTAAAACATTTATATGATTAAACAAGCAATTATTCCTCTAGCAGGTCAAGGAACCAGACTTTTGCCCTTAACAAGTGTTTTTGCAAAAGAACTACTTCCAATAAATGGAAAGCCTGGAATTGAATATATTTTAGATGAATGTATTGAAGCTGGTATAAAAGAAGTTGTTTTCATCATATCAAATAAAAAAAAAATGATTAAAAATTATTTCTACAGTGATAATTTCTACAAAAAAATTATAAAAAAGAAAAAAGATCCTAGAATTATTTTTGAATATAAAAAAATATTAAAATATAAAAAACTAATAAAATTTGTATATCAAAATGTACCTAAGGGAACAGGTGATGCTGTATTAAAAACAAAAAAATATATAAAAGATAAATATTTTTTAATGTTGCTACCAGACGATTTGATAATTAAAAAAAACTGTTCCAAAGATATGATTAAAGTCCATCATAAACATAAATCATCTGTAATGGCCAGTATGAAAGTTAATTCTAAAACAGTTTCAAGATGGGGCATCTATAGTTTAAACAAAAAAATTTCAAAAAATGATTATTTTATTGATGAAGTAGTTGAAAAACCTTCAGTTAAAAATGCTCCTTCCAATAAAGCAGTAATAGGAAGATACATTCTTCCTAAAACTGTATTTAATAAATTAGCTAGGCAAAAACCTGGTAATGGTGGTGAAATACATATAACAGATGCTATTCAAACTTTAATTAAAGAAGGTGAAAAATTTATAGCTCATAATTTTTCTGGTAAATATTTAGACTGTGGGACTATGCAAGGTTTTATTAATTCAAATAAAGAAATAGGAAAAATATGAAACTTTGTATGATAGGTACAGGTTATGTTGGTTTGGTTAGTGGTGTCTGTTTTTCTGATGTTGGTAATATAGTTTACTGTGTAGATAAAAATAAAAAAAAAATAGAAGAATTGAATAAAGGCAATGTTCCTATTTATGAGCCTGGTTTAGAAGAAATATTAAAAAAAAATTATAAACAAAATCGTTTGAAATTTACCACAGATTTAAAAAAAGCAGTTTCAAGTTCAGATATAATTTTTATATGTGTTGGAACTCCAACTAAAAAAAATAGCAATTCAGCTGATTTAAAATATGTTTTTAGTGTTGCAAAAGAATTAAGAAAGATAATTAAAAGTTACAAAATAATAATAACTAAATCTACAGTTCCAGTGACTACTGGTGATAAAATTGAAAATATTTTAAAAAATTTAAAAAAAAGAAAATTAGTCGATATCGTTTCTAATCCTGAGTTTTTAAGAGAAGGTGAGGCCATAAGAGATTTTATCTATCCAGATAGAGTAGTTATTGGAACTGATAGTAAAAAAGCTAATAAGATTTTAAAGTCACTTTACATGCCCATAATAAAGAAAAATAGTAGATATTTTAATACTTCTAGAAGAGGTGCTGAGTTAATCAAATATGCTTCAAATGCTTTTTTAGCTACAAAAATTTCATTTATTAATGAGATAGCAAATCTTTGTGAAAAAGCGGGTATAGATGTAAAAGATATTTCATTTGGTATGGGATCCGATGAGCGTATTGGTGATAGATTTTTGAGAGCAGGACCAGCCTATGGAGGATCATGCTTTCCAAAAGATACAAGAGCCTTAATTGATACAGGTAAAAAATTTAATACAGATTTGTCTATTGTTAAAACTGTAGTTTCATCGAATGATAAACGTAGATTTTTATCAATAAAAAGAGTTGAGAAAATTTTAAATAGTAAACTTTTAAATAAAACAATTACATTTCTTGGAGTAACATTTAAACCAAATACAGATGATATGAGAGAAGCTTCTAGCATACCTATGATTAAGTATTTTAATAAAAAAAATTGCAAAATTAGATACTTTGATCCGACAGGTGAGAAGGAGGAATTTAAAAATTTAAAAAATGTTAAGCATTTTGATAATATAAAAGCTGCATGCTTGAATAGCGATTTAATAATTTTACATACTGAATGGAATGATTTTAAATTATTAAATTTTAAAAAATTAGTAAAAAAGAGAATTTTTAAAATTTATGACATGAGAAACATGTATTCTCCCTCAAAAATGAAAAAATTAAATATCAATTATTTTGGTATTGGAAGATAGTCTAGTTTAGCTCAAAAACAGCATCAACTTCTACGGAAACTCCTAGTGGTAAACTATTAGCACTTACTGCAGCTCTTGTATGCATGCCAGCATCTCCAAATATTAATGCAATTAAATCTGAAGCTCCATTAATTACTTTTGGTTGTTCAGTAAAGTCATTTGTTGAATTAACAAATCCAGTTAATTTGATACATGATTTTATTTTAGATAGATCTCCATCACAAGCAGCCTTTGCTTGTGCAACTAAACTTAATCCACATCTTTTTGCAGCTTCATAACCTTGTTCTGTGCTTAAATCTTTTCCAACTTTTCCCTTAATTAATTCTCTATTTTCATCAATCGAAATTTGACCAGAAATAAAAAGTAAATTTCCTGACTTTTTTGTAGCTATATAAGATCCAACAGGAGCCTTCGCCTCTGGAAGTATAATTTTTAATTCTTCTATTTTTTTATTAAAACTCATTAACTATTACTTTTTTTTAATCTTATTTTTAACCTTATCTCCAATTTCTACAAGATTTTCTTTCAGTTCTTTAGCTTTTTTAGAAGTTCCTTCTTTTAATTCTTGTGTTTTTTTGGACGTTCCATCCTTTAATTCTTTAGCTTTCTTTGAACTTGCTTCTTTTAATTTTTTTGCATTACATTCTATGTATTCCTTAGAAAATTTTTTAAATTCTTTACATTTATTTTCTTCTGCAAATGAAATGGTAATGTTAAAAAAAAAAACTATAAAAATTAAAAATAGTTTTTTCATTTTTTTTTTTTATTTTTACCTTTTTTGTTTTTGTCGTATTCTCTTCTTTTTTCAATTAAGATTAAAGCCTCTTCCATTGTAAGCTCTGTTGGGTCTTTTTCTTCAGGAATTGTTGCATTTAAAGATTTATATTTAATATAAGGACCATATTGTCCCTTCATAACTCTAACTGGTTTTTTATCTTCTGGGTGTTCTCCTAAATCTTTAATAATTGAGGAAGATATTCTACCTGGTTTTGCTTCAGCAATAAGAGTAATTGCTCGATTTAATCCTATAGAGAAAATTTCATAAACATTTTCTATTCTAGCAGATTTATTTTCACACTTAAGATAAGGACCAAATCTTCCAGTATTTAAAATGATTTCTTTTTGATTGTCAGGGTTAACACCAATTGATTTTGGTAGAGAACATAAAAACTGAGCTTTTTCTAAGTCTATACTTTCCAACTCTAAACCCTTTGGGATAGAAACATTTTTAATTAATTCATTAACATCTGGTTTAGATTTTGTTTTTTTCTTTTTTTTAGTTTTTGTCTCTTCTAATTCTTCTTCCTTAAGCTTTTCATATTGCAGATAGGGGCCAAATCTTCCATTTTTAAGATATATATCATTACCATTTTCATGTTTTCCTAAAAATTTAGGTTCAGCTAATTGTGATTGAGCTGCTGTTTTTGCCTTAGACAAGGGTCTAGTGAATTTACACTCTGGATAATTTGAACATCCTATAAAAGCTCCACCTCTAAAACTATTTTTAAGACTTAGTGAACCTGTATCACATAGCTGACACTTTCGAACAATATTTCCATCTTTATCAGTATCAAAAATTAGGGCTCCTAAACTTTCATTTAAAAGATCTAACACTTCTCTTGTTCTTTTCTCCTTAACCTCAGAAACATTATTGTTAAAGTCTATCCAAAACATTTCTAAAACTTTTATCCAACTTTCTTTACCAGTTGTAATTTCATCTAATTGATCTTCTAAACCTGCTGTAAAATTATAATCAACATATTTAGAAAATAACTTTTCTAAAAAAGCAGAGATAAGTTTGCCACGATCTGTTGGAAAAAACCTTTTATTTACTATTTCTGCATAACCTCGATTAGCTATAGTTGAAATTATACTTGCATAAGTAGAAGGTCTACCAATTCCCAGTTCTTCTAATTTTTTTACTAAACTTGCTTCAGAATATCTTGGAGGTGGCTGTGTAAAATGTTGTTCATCAATTAATGCTTCAATATTAATTGGCCCTTTTGACATTTCTGGTAAAATTTCTTCATCATCATCTTTACTTGTATTTGAGTAAACTTTTAAAAAACCATCAAATTTTAGTACAGAGCCACTTGCCTTACATATTGTTTGATTATCTTCCGACTCTATTGTTATGGTGTTTCTATTAAATTGGGCAACTTCCATCTGTGAGGATAAAGCTCTGGACCAAATTAAATTGTATAGTTTTTGTTGATCACTGCTTAAATATTTTTTTAAAGTGTTGGGTACTCTATTTATATCTGTTGGCCTAATAGCTTCATGAGCTTCTTGTGCATTCTTAGCTTTTTTACCAGAATAATTATTTGCAGAATCAGGCAAATATTCATTACCGTACTCATTATTAATAAAATTTCTAAAATCATTTACTGCATCAGCTGATAAATTAGTTCCATCAGTTCTCATATAAGTAATTAATCCAACAGTATCTCCATCAATCTCAACACCTTGATATAATTTTTGTGCAATTTGCATTGTTCTTGAAGCTCCAAAACCCAACCTACTAGATGCTACTTGTTGAAGTGTAGAAGTTGTAAATGGACCTGATGGGTTTCTTTTTACAACCTTCGAAGAAATATCTGTTATTTGAAATTTTTTCTCTTTTATTTTTTTGATTGCTTTTTCAATGCTACTTTTATCTCTGAAAGTAAATTTTTCTATTTTATCTCCATTTAATTGAGAGATGCTTGCAGTAATAGTGTTTTTATTATCATCTCCAAATTTAAGAGTAAGTGTCCAAAATTCTTCTGGATTAAATAATTCTATTTCATGTTCTCTTTCAGTGATTAATTTTAAAGCTACAGACTGAACTCTTCCAGCTGATTTTGACCCAGGTAGTTTAGTCCAAAGTATTGGAGAAATATTAAAACCAACCAAGTAATCAAGAGCTCTTCTTGCCATGTAGGCATCCACCAACAATGGTTCGATTTGTCGTGGATTTTCAATACCATGAATTACAGCTTTTTTGGTTATCTCATTAAAAACAACCCTTTCAATTTCTTTATCTTTTAGAAGTTTTTTTTCATCAAGATATTCTTTAACATGCCATGCTATAGCTTCTCCTTCACGGTCAGGATCAGTAGCTAGTATTATTTTAGAGGATTCTTTTGCAACATCAGTTATTTCTTTTAAATATTTTTTTGAAAAACTATCAACTTCCCATTCCATTTTAAAATTATGATCAGGATCAACCGATCCATTTTTTGATGGTAAATCTCTTATATGACCATAACTAGCTAAAACAGTATAATTATCACCAAGATATTTATTGATGGTTTTAGCTTTTGCAGGACTTTCAACTATGACTAGATTCATAATTTAACAAACTACTTAAAAGTGTTTGATAGTCAAATTAATAAATTTTAGTCTTGTTTTCCTCTTTATTTATCAGTCGTTTAATATTTTCTCTATGAGTATAAAATATTAAAATAAACATTATTCCAAAAAATATTTTATTTCCAGCAGCATCAAAAAGTAATAAATAAATAGGAACTGAGAATGATCCAATCAGTGATGCTAATGATGAAAATTTAGAAATAAAAAAAGTTACAAGCCAACAAATACCAAAAACTATTCCAAACAATATGTTTATACTACATAATATACCAACATAAGTAGCCACTCCCTTACCACCTTTAAACTTTAACCAAACTGGAAAAACATGACCTAGAAAAGCACATAAAGCTGATACATAAATCAGATCAGGAAAATTTACTTTTACATATAAAACTGGAATAACTGCTTTGACTATATCAAGTATTAAAGTTGAATAACCAACAAATTTATTTCCTGTTCTTAGCGCATTTGTTGCACCAATATTACCTGATCCAATTTCTCTAATATCTTTTTTTAAAAAAATTTTAGTTAATATTAACCCAAAAGGGATGGAACCCATTAGGTATGAGACAATACCTATTATTAATAATTCCATTTTTATATCTTAAATAAATCTTTACCTTTTACAAATGTATTGGTTACTTTTCCTTGAAGTTTTTTGTCTTCAATAGACGTATTTTTAGACTTTGAAATTAAATTTTCTTTTTTTACAATCCAAGGTTTATTTATATCAACTATACAAAAGTCAGCATCATTACCAATTGAAAGATTTCCTTTATTGATATTTAAAATTTTTGCTGGATTAGATGTTAGTGCTTGAATTATTGTTTCAAGTTTTACAGATCCATTATGAAATAGTTCTAAACTTAAAGACAATAAAGTTTCAATACCAGAAGCACCAGTTGCTGCTTGAGAAAATGTCAATCTTTTTGATTCTTCATCTTCTGGTTTATGATCAGAAACAATCACATCAATTGTTTTATCTTTTATTCCTTGAACTAACGCTAATCTGTCTTCTTCTTTTCTCAATGGTGGGGATAATTTTAAAAATGTTTTAAAATCTCCGATATCATTTTCATTTAACGAAAGGTTATTTATTGAAACTCCACAAGTAAATTTAATATCATTTTTTCTTTCCTTAATGATTTCTACTGATTTTCCTGATGATAGTTGAGATATATGATATCGACACTTTATTTTTTCTAATAATGTCAAATCTCTTTCAATTATTATTCTCTCAGCTACATCTGGTATACTAGATAATCCGAGTTTGGTAGCAATTATACCTGAGTTAATCATACCGTTTTTTGCTAACTCATAATCCTCAGCATGTTGCATTATAAGACATCCCAAATCTTTTGCTGAATTCATTATTCTTGACATTAATCTAGTATTTTGAATTGTTTTTACACCATCTGTAAAAGCTACAATCCCTTTATTAGCTAATAATCCAAACTCTGTCATATTAGTTCCCTCCACATTTTGTGTAAGAGATGCACATGGAAATATATTAATCTTAGATTTATCTCGTCCTCTTCGTTTTAAAAAATCTACAATTGAAACATTGTCAATTACAGGATCTGTATTAGGCATTGTTACCACAGATGTTACTCCTCCAGATAAAGCTGCATTACTCAAAGTTCTGAAATTTTCTTTATACTCATAACCAGGTTCTCCAACAAAAACTCTCATATCGACTAAACCAGGGAATATATATTTTCCTTTTAAATCAATAGGTTTTTCTCTGGATGGTAAATTATTTGTATTTACTTTTTTTCCTATTGCTTCAATTTTACCTTCTTCACTAACAATTAATCCTCCATTTTCATTTATTGAATTTTGAGGATCAATTATATTTGCGTTAATAAAATATTGTTTTTTCATTTATTCACAAAATATTTTTAAACAAGCCATCCTAACAGCAACTCCTAGTTCTACTTGTTCTTTGATTACACTTTTATTTATATCATCTGCTAATCTAGTATCTATTTCGATACCTCTGTTCATTGGGCCAGGATGCATTATTAGTGCATCAGGTTTTGCATGATCTAACTTATCAGGTGTTAAACCATAATATTCATAATATTCTCTATTTGACGATAAATAAGAGCTTGTCATTCTCTCATTTTGCAATCTTAGCATCATTACAATGTCACAATCTTTCAATCCTTTTTTCATATCAGTAAAAGTATTAACACCAAACTTTTCGATTTCCTTTGGCATTAAATTTGTTGGAGCAACAATATTTACTTCAGCACCAAGCATCGTTAATAAATAAATATTTGATCTTGCGACCCTGGAGTGAAGAATATCTCCACATATAGCAATTTTTAATCCTTCAATTTTTTTCTTTCTATTTCTTATTGTTAAAGCGTCAAGTAATGCTTGAGTAGGGTGCTCACGCCTTCCATCACCTGCATTTAATACTACACAATTAACTTTCTGAGATAATAAATTACATGCTCCAGAATCTTGATGTCTTATTACAATGATATCAGGATGCATCGCATTTAGTGTCATGGCTGTATCAATTAAAGTTTCACCTTTTTTAATTGCTGAATTATTCATATTCATTGACATCACATCAGCACCAAGTCTTTTTCCAGCTAACTCAAATGAACTTTGAGTTCTTGTTGATGGTTCAAAAAATAGATTTATTTGAGTTTTAGCTCTTAGAACATCAATTTTCTTGTTCTTACTTTGATTTAATTTAATGAAAGTTTCAGATTCATCTAAAATGTAGTTAATATCACTTACAGACAGATCTTGGATACCTAACAAATGTTTTTGAGAAATTTTAATAGCTTTGATGTTTTTTGCCATTAAAATTAACTCTATAACTATAAAGCCGTTGAATGGCAAGGATTAATTATTTAGATAGTCTATGGCTCCCTGTAAAATAAAAGCTGCTGCGTTCTGATCTATATTCTTTTCTCTTTTAGATACATTAACATCTAATTGGCTTGATAAATTAAAAGCCCCAACTGTTGACAATCTCTCATCCCAGAGACAAACATCAACATCTATCTCTTTATCTATATTTTTAGATACATCATTGACTGACTGTGCTGAAGAGCCTGCAGATCCATCCATATTTAAAGGGTAACCAATGATAATTGCCTTTATATCATTATCTTGAATAATGTTTTTTAACTCTTCAATTAATTCATTATTTTTTGATTTATGTATAGTTTTATAAGGGGTAGCAATTAATTGCTTTTCGTCACAAATTGATACACCAATTCTTTTTGAGCCAAGATCCAAACCTATCAAACGACATTTTTCTGACTGTTTTTTTTTAAATTCTTCTATTGTGATCATGTTGTATATTTTAAACTATAGTGATAGTTTGCGTCATATTTAAATATCATATGAGCATCGATCTTAAAACCATAAAGCATATATCTGAATTATCAAGAATTTCAGTAGATGAGAAAAAAGCTGAAAAACTTGCTAGTGATTTGAACTCAATTTTTGATTTCATTGAGAAACTCAATGAACTTAAAACTGAAAATGTTGAACCACTTACATCTGTGGCTGAAACGACTTTAAAATTAAGACCTGATGAAGTTAAAAGTAAAAATTTAAGGGAACAAATAATAAAAAATTCTCCAAAAGATAATGAAGATTATTTTGTTGTACCAAAAGTTATAGAATAATGTCTGATATTACCAAGCAAACACTTTCTGAATTAGTTAATAATATTAAAAAAAAAAAACTTTCTTCTTCAGAAGTTACTAAAGCTTTTGTTGATAGATCAGAAAAATCAAAAGAATTAAACACTTATATTACTGAAGATTTTAGTAATGCTTTAGATAAAGCTAAAAAATTTGATGCCAACCCAAACTTAGATTTAAAATTACCAGGAATTCCAATGGCTGTTAAAGATTTATTTTGTACAGCCAATTTAAGAACAACAGCTGGTAGCAAAATATTAAATAATTTTGTACCTACTTACGAGTCTACTGTAACTCAAAATATTTGGAATGAAGGAGCAATTCTTATAGGTAAATTAAATTGTGATGAATTTGCAATGGGATCTTCAAATGAAACAAGTTTTTTTGGAAATGTTCAAAATCCAATTGATAAAAATTTAGTTCCAGGTGGTTCATCTGGTGGTTCATCTTCTGCTGTAGCAGCACAATTAACTCCAATTACAATTGGAACAGATACAGGTGGATCTATTAGACAACCAGCGTCATTTACAGGTACAGTAGGTTTAAAACCAACTTATGGTAGTTGTTCTAGATACGGAATAGTTGCATTTGCATCTTCCCTCGATCAAGCAGGTCCAATGGCTCAAAATGTTAAAGACTGTGCTTTGTTGCAAGAGGTAATTAGCTCATACGATCAAAAAGATTCAACTTCTATTGATTTTAAAAGAAACCAATACAGCAAAGAATTAACAAAAAACATTAAAGGAAAAAAAATAGGTATACCAAAAGAATATAGAGTTGATGGAATGCCAAAAGAAATTGATCATCTTTGGCAGAAAGGTATTGAGTACGCTAAAGATTGTGGTGCAGAAATAATCGATATTTCTCTTCCACACACAAATTATGCTTTACCAACTTACTATATAGTGGCACCAGCTGAAGCATCTTCTAATCTTGCAAGATATGATGGTGTTAAATATGGCTTTAGAGTTGATGGAGAAAACCTTATTGATATGTATGAAAAAACAAGATCAGAGGGATTTGGAGCCGAAGTTCAAAGAAGAATAATGATAGGTACATATGTTTTATCTTCAGGTTATTACGATGCATATTATTTGAAAGCTCAAAAAGTTAGAAAACTAATTAAAAATGATTTTGACGAAGCGTACAAAAAAGTAGATGCAATATTAACCCCATCAACGCCAAGTTCTGCTTTTAAAATTGGTGAAAAAACAAATGACCCAGTTTCAATGTACTTAAACGATATTTTTACTGTTCCTGTAAATTTAGCGGGTTTACCAGGAATTTCTATTCCAGCTGGTCATGATAGCAAAGGTTATCCTTTAGGTTTGCAAATTATTGGAAAAGTATTTGATGAACAAAATATCTTAAACATTGCTTATGCAATGGAAGAAAAAATTATTTTTAAAAATAATCTTACTGATTGGTGGATTAAGTGAGTAAAGAAAAGTCAGAATATTTAATTAATAGAAATGACAATCAATACGAAGTAGTCATTGGTTTAGAAGTTCACGCTCAAGTACTTTCTCAATCAAAGTTATTTTCTACGTCAGCTACTAAATTTGGTGCTGAACCAAACACACAGGTAAGTTTAGTAGATGCAGCATTTCCTGGAATGCTTCCAGTTATTAACGAATTTTGTGTGAAGCAAGCAATTAAAACTGGAATAGGATTAAAAGCTAAAATTAACAAAAGATCAGTATTCGATAGAAAAAATTATTTTTATGCTGATTTACCACAAGGATACCAAATTTCTCAATTTAAGGATCCGATAGTTGGTGAAGGTAAAGTCATTTTAGATCTGCAAGATGGTCAAAAAGAGGTTGGTATTGAAAGATTACACTTAGAACAAGATGCGGGTAAAAGTATCCACGATTTAGATCCTAAAAACACCTTTGTTGATTTAAATAGATCAGGAGTTGCTTTAATGGAAATTGTTAGCAAACCTGATTTAAGATCACCAGAGGAAGTTAATGCTTATATTAAGAAATTAAGATCAATAATGCGATATTTGGGTACTTGTGATGGCAACATGCAGGAAGGATCTTTGAGAGCAGATGTTAATGTTTCTGTGAGAAAAAAAGGAACAAAAAAATTTGGCACTAGATGTGAAATTAAAAACGTTAATTCTATTAAATTCATGCAAATGGCTATTGAATATGAAGCAAATAGACAAGTTGATTTAATTGAAGATGGACAATCTGTAGATCAAGAAACAAGACTTTTTGATACTAAAAAAAATGAAACAAGATCTATGAGATCAAAAGAAGATGCTCATGATTATAGATATTTTCCAGATCCTGATTTGTTACCGCTAGAAATTTCTGATGAATTTATAAATCAATTGCAATCAGAAATACCAGAGTTACCCGATGAAAAGAAAAAAAGATTTATAGATCAATTTAAATTATCCCCATATGAAGCAAATATCATGGTTTCAGACATTGAAACTTCAAACTATTTTGAAGATGTTGTTAAAAAATCTGACGTTAAATTAGCAACAAATTGGATTATAGGTGAATTATTTGCCGCACTTAATGAAAAAAATTTAGAAATAACCGATAGTCCAATCAGTCCTGGCAATTTATCAAAATTAATTAATTTAATTAAGGATGGAACAATATCTGGAAAAATCGCAAAAACTGTTTTTGAACAAATGATGGAAGGGGACAAGGATCCTAAAAAAATTGTTGAAGAAAAAGGATTAAAACAAGAAAGCGATCCAAAAGCTTTAGAGGCTTTAATTGATAAAGTAATTGATAGCAATAGAGATAAAGCTACTGAATATAAATCAGGTAAAGTTAAATTATTTGGATTCTTTGTTGGACAAGTGATGAAAGTTTCTGGTGGAAAAGCTAACCCTCAGTTAGTAAATGAGATTTTAAAGAAAAAACTTTAGGTTCATGGGCTCAGACCTAAAAATTAGCACCAAAATTCAAGAGTACATTTTAAATAATGGACTAGATCTTCATTCAGTTCAAAAAGAAATTATTTCTTATAATGAGTCCATGGGAGACATTAAAAGGATGCAAATATCTATATCACAATCTCAATTTTTACACTTAATAGTAAAAACATCTAATGTTAAAAAAATACTAGAGATTGGAACTTTTACTGGCTTAAGTGCTTTATCAATGTCTCTTGCTTTGCCAGAAGACGGTAGAATTATTGCTTTAGATAAAAATCAAGAAACTAACGAAATTGCAATAAAATTTTTTGAGAAAGCAAAACAAAGTCATAAAATTCAAACAATAATTAAACCTGCTTTAGAAAGTTTGAATGAAATTAAAGAAGATGATTTTGATTTAATTTTTATTGATGCTGATAAGAAAAATTATAAAGAATATTTTGAAAAATCTTTAATATTATTAAAGAAACATGGCTTAATAATAATTGATAATGTTCTATGGTACGGTCAAGTTGTTGATGACAATTGTAATGATAAAATCACTTTAACTATTAAAGATTTTAATAATTATGTTTCTAAAGATAAAAGAGTTGAAAAAATTATAGTCCCATTAGGTGATGGTATGACAGTTTGTAGAAAATTATAATGTTTGATGTTTTTGGATTTTATAAGTTTATTAAAATTTCTTATTTAAAGAAAAATAAAAAAATACTTCACAATCAATTATTAAACAAAAATATATGCGGAACAATTATTATTTCTAACGAAGGGTTAAATGGAACAATTTCTGGAAAAAATAAAGATATTAAACTGATCAAGGATTATTTACACAAATTATTTAAATTTGAAAAATTTGATAGCATTAACAATTCAAAAAGCTCTTTTCAGCCGTTTCATAAACCAAAAGTAAAAATTAAAAAGGAAGTGGTTCCAATGAATTTAAGTTTAAAAAAGAGAATTAAAAAAAAAGATAGTCATGTTAACCCACAAAAGTGGAACTTATTAATTAAAGATAAAAAAACAGTTTTAATTGATACGAGAAAACCTTTTGAATATAAAGTTGGAACTTTTAAAGGTTCAATTAATCCAGATGTAGATAATTTTCGAGATTTTCCAAAATATCTTAAAAAATTAAAAAAAAATCAACCTATTGCTATGTTTTGTACTGGAGGTATTAGGTGTGAAAAAGCGTCAGTCTTTTTGGAAAATAAAGGCTATAAAAATGTATACCAACTAAAGGGTGGTATTTTAAACTATTTAAAAAAAACAGATCCAAAAAAAAGTTTATGGAAAGGTGAGTGCTTCGTATTTGACAACAGAATTAGTTTAAAGCATGGTTTGAAAATAGGTTCTTACTCAATGTGTAGTGGTTGTAGAAAACCTATTTCTCTAAAAGATAAAAAATCTAAAAAATATGAGGAAGGAGTTTCTTGTCCAAATTGTCACGATAACTTAACAAATGATCAAAAATCTAGATTTAGAATTAGACAAAAACAAATTAATCTTGCCAAAAAAACTGGAAAAAGACATATCTTTCAAAAAGAATATTGAAATATTTAAGTTAAAAAAAATGAATTTATTAAAAGATGAAGTTTCTCAACTTATAAAAAAACTTGCAATACCCGCAAGTGTTGGAACATTATTTCAAACGCTATACACTTTAGTTGATACTTTTTATGCTGGGAAAATTTCGCCTGAGGCTTTATCTGCTTTAAGTAAATCCTTTCCAATCTATTTTCTAATTATTGCTACGTCTATTGGTGTCACTGTTGCGGGTACTTCATTGATTGGAAGTAGTATTGGGGAAAAAAACAAAAAAAATGTATTAGGTTATTTTACAAATATCATTCTTTATTCAGTAATAATTTCAATAATTGTATCGATAATTGGATTTAGTTTCTCTGAAAATTTATTTGTAACTATGAATTCATCAAGTGAGGTAATTACTCTTGGCCTTGAGTATACTAATGTAATATTTTATGGAACTATTCTCTTTATTCTGGTTGTTGCTTTAAATTCATTTCTTCATGCTGAGGGAGATACAGTTACATATAGAAATGCTCTTATATTATCTTTTTTTTTAAACATTTTATTAAATCCAATATTTATATTTGGATTTTTATTTATCCCAGCTTTTGGTGTTGCGGGCATAGGTTATGCAACTTTGATTGCCCAATTTCTTTCTCTAATAATTGTTTTAATTAAATTGTTAAAAAATAAACGTATTAAAGAGATCAGTTTTCAAAATTTTAAAATTAAATTCTTCTACATTAAAAACATTTTCTTCCAATCAATGCCAATTACAATAGCTATTCTTGGCTACTCAATTGCTGCAACAATTGTATTTACTTATGTCGCATTTACAGGAGAATATGCCGTAGCCGGTTATGGAGCAGCAACAAGGATAGAACAGGTTGTCTTACTACCCGTATTGGGGATAAATACAGCAATAATATCAATTATTGCACAGAATATAGGTGCCAAATACTATGATAGAGTAAAACAATCTTATTTTACATCTGTAAAATTTGGTTTGATCATAATGTTAGCATCTGGAGTATTGGTATTTGTAACTGCTGATCTAATGCCAAAATTTTTCTCATCCAACATTGAGGTTATTGAATATGGGTCTATGTACTTAAAAATTTCTGCATTTATCTTGCCAGCATACCCAATTTTTTTTCTATCAAATGGTTTTTTTATGGCTTTAAAAAAATCTGAGAAAGCAATGATTAATAATATATTAAGGAACGTACTGGTTCCATTTTTATCTTATTATATAGCACGTTCTATTAATGCTGATTTTAAAACTTTCTTTTATATATGGGCAATATTACAATGGTTAATATCAATCCTATTATTATTTTATGTTAAATATTATATTAACAATAAATTAACTATTGGTTAATGTTTTATACAAAAAAGAAATTAATAATTTTAATAATTATTTCATCTATATTTTTTATACTTACATATAACGATGTAAGATCTGAAAATATAAATAAAATTTCAGGTTTTGCTAAAGTTGTTGATGGAGATACTATCAAGATCAATTCAAAAAAAATTAGATTATACGGTATTGATGCACCTGAAAAAAAACAAAAATGTAAAAAAATTTATTTAACAATATCTTTTATGTCTTTTACTAAAGATTATAAGTGTGGAGAAGTATCTACTCAAAAGTTAATTAAAAAAATTAATAAACAAATATTGAATTGTAATATTCTAGATGTTGATAGGTATAAAAGATTAATAGGCGAGTGTTTTAAAAGAAATATAAATTTAAATTCTTGGATGGTTTCAAATGGTTATGCAGTAGCATATAGAAAGTATTCTAAAAAATATGTTTCTGATGAAATTAATGCCAAAAATAATAAATTAGGTATCTGGCAAGGTAAATTTGAAATGCCATGGGATTATCGGCGTAAAAATTAATCCTTATAATCTTGAAGAGCTATCTTCCATCCACTCCCAAAGATGTTTAGCAAATGATCTTCTAACAAATAAATTAACAAAATCTTTATCTTTATTGTGAACAATAACATCTATATGATTTAGCAAAGTTTGAGCAGTCGACCCTTTTTTTTCACGAAATAAGTTAAAATTAAAAGGACATCCTGAAGAAAAAAGTTCATATATTTTATCACCTTTTATCTCTAATTGAACAAATTGGTCAGTTACATTAGTTACTGCTCCTAATGAAGTTTTTGAAATATTGCTAAATAATATATCGTTTAATTCGTATGTATTGGTTTCTTTGCCAGTCGTCTCGTTGGATACAACCATCCATTCATCTGGACTTAACCATATTGCAGTAAGTTTGTCACTAGATGAAGATGTATTTGCTTCTGTTGGCAAAAGCATATTTAAACTTTTTCCTACATTTGTAAAAAATTCTCTTGTTTTACCCCTTAAATTTAATTTCATTATTGGTGCAATTTCTTTTATGGAAACACCGTTATTATTAATTTCACTATTTGTTACTTGATTATAATTAAGCATTTAATCTATCGTTAGTTTGATCAAAAAATACTGGGTTTGAAACAGTTACATTAATTGTTTTATCTTCCATAGGGATAAATAGTTTTTTACCCATCATATCTTTACCACCTCTGACAACGGCTAGGGCTATAGATTTATTTAAATTAGGGCTAAAGTAACTTGATGTAACATGACCAAGCATTTCAACAGGATTTTTATTTAGATCAGAAACAATTTGAGCTCCTTCCTCCAATACAACTTTAGGGTCATCTGTTAACAATCCCACCAATTGTTTTCTGTCTTCTCTCATAGTATCCGATCTGTATAGAGATCTTTTGCCAATAAAATCATATTTCTTTTTACTAACAATCCAATCCATTTGTAAGTCTAATGGAGTCATAGTTCCATCAGTATCTTGGCCAACAATAATAAAACCCTTTTCAGCTCTTAATAAGTGCATAGTTTCTGTACCATAAGGAGTAATATTAAATTCTTTACCTGCCTCTATACATTTCTCCCATAGATCTTTTCCATAACTTGCTTGCACGTTAATTTCAAAACTTTGCTCACCTGTGAAACTTATTCTCATAATTCTACAAACAACGCTTCCAATTTTTGCTTCTTTAAAAGACATGTGTGGAAAATTTTCATCAGACAAGTCTAAATCAGGAATAATTTTTTTAAGAATTTTTTTACTATTAGGGCCGCACAAACTTGCTGTAGCAAATTGATCTGTAACTGAAGTTAAATATACATCTAATTCTGGCCATTCAGTTTGAAGGTAATCCTCTAATTTTCCAAGAACATTTGCTGCACCACCAGTTGTTGTTGTCATTAGATAGTGATTTTCACCTAATCGTGTAGTAACTCCATCGTCATATACCATACCATCTTCATTTAACATTAAACCATATCTACATTTGCCAATACCAAGTTTTGACCATGCATTTGTATAAACTCGATTTAAAAACTCTGAGGCATCAGTTCCTTGTATATCTATCTTACCTAGTGTTGACGCATCCAATATTCCTGAGCTTTCTCTTGCAGCTTTGCTTTCTCTTTGAACTGCTTGGTGCATAGTTTCACCATTAATAGGGTAGTACCAAGCTCTTTTCCATTGACCAACATTTTCAAATTCTGCTTTTTGCTCAACATGCCAATCATTCATAGGTGTTCTTCTAAAAATATCAAAAAACTTACCAACATTACGTCCTACAATTGTTCCAAATGTTAAAGGAGTATAAGGAGGTCTAAAAGTAGTTGTTCCAAGTTCTCCCATCTTAACACCCGCTGTATCTGCAATAATTCCCAAAGCATGCATATTTCCTAATTTTCCTTGATCAGTTCCCATACCAGTTGTTGTATATCTTTTGACATGTTCAATAGATCTAAAACCCTCTCTTAGTGCTAATTTTATATCCTTTGCAGTAGCATCATTTTGATAATCAACAAAAGGCTTAGTTTTGCCTAAAGCTTTATCAGACGGTAATAACCATATGTTTCTTTTTGAAATTTCTTGGTCGTTATTAACAGTAATATTTTCAAAATCTGTTTTAGTTATATCTAAAAAATCTTTTAGTTTTTCATTTAAGTTTTTAAGTATTTCATCAAGCTTAAAATCACCACAACTAGATCCAACACTTATTTGATCTGCATTATTTTTTTTTGGAATAAATATTTTTTTATCCTCATCAAAAGCAAGTTTGCTACCTGACTGAGTATATAAGTGAACAGCTGGAGTCCATCCACCTGCAACCCCTAAACAATCACATGAAATGGAAATTTTATTTCCAGTTACTGAATTTCCATCATTTGATAGTTTCATTATTGAAACATTGTTTAATCTTTTATAACCAGATGTATCAACAACTGTATGTTCCCAGTATATTTTTATACCTGCATCAATAACTCTTTTTTCTAAATTTGTTTCAGATTGCTTTCTAATATCAACTACTGCTTCAACTTGTATCCCTTTATCGTTTAATGAAAGTGCACTTTCATATGCACTGTCATTATTTGTGAAAAATACAATCTTCCTTCCACAGGCCACACCATAAAAATCACTATATTTTTTAATTGCAGAAGATAGCATTATTCCAGGTCTATCATTATTATTAAATACCATCGGTCTTTCCAAGGCACCTGTTGCCAAAATTACCTTCTTTGCTCTTATTTTGAGTAACCTTTGTCTAATTTTATTTGTCTTATCTTTTTTTTCCAAATGATCTGTTAAGTCCTCTCTTGCTAACAAATAATTATATTGATGGTAGGCAGCAACACTTGTTCTAGTTTTTATTTCTAAATTTTTAATATTTTTAAGTTCTTCAATTTCATTTTTTAACCATTTAGATGAAATTTTGTTATCAATTTTACTACTTTCAATATTCTCATAGATAGTTGATCCCCCCAATTCATTTTTTTCATCTAAGAGTAAAGTTTTATAATTATTCTTTGCGGCATTTTTCGCTGCTAAAATTCCAGATATACCAGCGCCAACTACAAGAACATCACAATGAATATTTCTATGATCGTAAATATCAGGATCGTTTAATGTTGGTGATTTTCCTAATCCTGCTGAATGTCTTATAAAGTATTCATATTTTTTCCAGAAGCTTGCAGGCCACATAAATGTTTTATAATAAAATCCTGCAGGAAATAGGGGTGATAAAAAATTATTTATTCCACCGATATCAAAGTTTACACTTGGCCAGCAATTTTGACTTGATGCCTCCATTCCCTCATATATTTCAACTTCAGTTGCCCTAACATTTGGTTCAGTTCTATTAGTATTCGGATTAATTTGAACAATCGCATTTGGCTCCTCAGAACCTGATGTCATTATACCTCTTGGTCTATGGTATTTAAAACTCCTACCTACTAAATGAACATTATTTGCCAATAAAGCTGAAGCAAGTGTATCTCCTTTAAATCCATAGTAAGTAGTACCGTTAAATTTGAATGAAACTCTTATTGTTTCATCTATATATTGACTAGATTTAACTCTTAAACTTTCTGACATTTATTTTATATTGAGGGGGGGTTTTTCTCCCATCTTATAGATTGCTTTAATCTCATCATTTGAAGTATCTCTAACCATGTTAAACCATTTACGACAACCATGAGCATGGTTCCATCTTTCATACTGAATACCTTTAATATTTTTTCTCATAAATAAATATTCTGCCCATTCATCATCACTAAGTTCTGTTGGTTGTTTTGGTCTTTCAATATGAGCTTCACCACCAGCTTTAAATTCTTGCTGATCTCTCTCACCACAATATGGACAATTAATAACAAACATTAGTGAGCAACTGCTGCAGCACCATGTTCATCAACAAGGTCTCCACTTACAAATCTATTTAAATTAAATGCTGCGTTGAGTTTATGTGGCTCATCATTAGCGATTGTGTATGCAAACAAATCTCCTGATCCAGGTGTAGCTTTAAAGCCTCCTGTACCCCAACCACAATTGAAATAAAGTCCTTTGATAGAAGTTTTACTTAATATTGGACTTGCATCAGGACATATATCTACGATTCCTCCCCATTGTCTTAACATTCTCATACGGCTAAAAATTGGATACAATTCTAAAATAGCATTTAGAGTACCTTCAACTATTTGATGACTTCCTTTTTGAGTATATGATATATAATCATCTGTTCCAGCGCCAATAACTAATTCACCTTTATCAGATTGACTTACATAAGCGTGTACAGCGTTTGACATAACAACTGTATCTATAATTGGTTTCACCGGTTCTGACACTAACGCTTGAAGAGGTTTGCTTTCTAGAGGAAGTCTTATTCCAGCCATATTAGCGATCACACTTGAATGTCCAGCTGCCACAACTCCAATTTTTTTAGTTTTAATAAATCCTTTTGTTGTTTCTATACCTTCAACACTATCACCATTTCTTTTTATACCTTTTACTTCACAATTTTGAATTATATCAACACCCATTTCGTCAGCACCTCTAGCATAACCCCAGGCAACAGCATCATGTCTTGCTGTACCAGCTCTTCTTTGTAATGTACCGCCAAGCACTGGATATCTTATATCTTGAGATGTATTTATAATTGGACAAAACTTTTTAACTTCTTCTGTGCTCAAGTAAACAGCATCAATACCATTTAGTCTATTAGCGTGTGTTCTTCTTTTTAAATCCCTTACATCTTGTAAATTGTGAGCAAGATTCATTACTCCTCTTTGACTAAACATTACATTGTAGTTTAATTCTTGTGACAATCCTTCCCAAATCTTTAGTGCATGATCGTAAAGTCCAGCACTAGCGTCCCATAAATAATTCGATCTAATAATTGTAGTGTTACGACCAGTGTTTCCTCCACCAATCCATCCTTTTTCAACAATAGCAATATCTTTCATATTGTGTTTTTTTGCCAAATAGTATGCTGTTGCTAGACCATGACCACCTCCACCAACTATGACAGCATCATATTCTTTTTTTGGCGCAGGGTCTTTCCATGCTCTTTGCCAATTTTCATGATATGAAAGAGCGTTTTTGATTAATGAAAATACTGAGTATTTATTTCCCATAATAATTGAATAATTACTTTATAAATATTGAATTTTCAATAAAATCACTTATTACACAATGTCATACGGAGAGATGGGTGAGAGGCTAAAACCAGTCGTTTGCTAAATGACCGTGCGAGGAAACTTGTACCGAGGGTTCGAATCCCTCTCTCTCCGCCACTAATATAAAGGCTGTTCTTTAAAAAAATCTTTCATTAATATTGGATTTTGTTCCAGTACATATCTGTATACATTGTAATTTTCTAATACACGCTGAACATAGTTTCTAGTTTCTCTAAATTTGATTAGTTCAACCCAATCAACATAATTTATCTGTTTTTTTTGTGGATCCTTATTTAATTTTTTCCAATATTTAACTCTATTTGGACCAGCATTGTATGCAGCTATTGCAAATGGATAAGCACCATCATATTGCTGAATCAAACCAGCAATATAATGAGATCCTAAATTTATATTGTACTCAGGATCAGTTGTTAATCGTGATTTTGCATAAGGAAGTTTTGCTTGTTTAGCAACTAATTTAGCTGTGTAAGGCATCAATTGCATTAACCCTTTTGCACCTGCATGACTATTTGCTTTTAAATCAAATTCACTTTCTTGTCTTATAATTGATAAAATTAATGCACTTTCAGGAATCTTTCTTCCATTAATGTATTTAGGTGTGCTTATTAATGGATAATTGTATTTGTTATGAAATCTTTTTTGATAGGAGGCAATTTTTGATACTTGTATTGCAAAATCATATCTATTGATACTGGTAGCAAGTTCAGCTGCTAAAAGTTCACTGCCTTCAGAAACGTTATCGTTAGCAAGATGTCTTAAGATAAATTTCGTATAGTTGTCTTTATCCAACTCATGTAAAAGATGTGTGATTTTTACTAATTCTTTATTAAAAAAAACTTTTCTATATTCATCTTCAACCAAAATTGATTTATCAAGTTCAAATTTTCCATTAGGATTAATTTTTAAAAATGCTAGTTGTCCGTAGTATGTAGTTAAATATTTTGTAGCCTCTTTATACCATTTTTCTGATTGATCTTTATCTTTTAGTTTTTCATATGATCTACCTAACCAATATGCGCCCCTAGAAACACTTATTGGATAATTAACATTATCAAAAAAGTTTTTAAAATGATCTTTAGCAAGAAGTGGATCATTTAAAAAACTTAGTGCTATCCAACCACTCATCCATTCTGCTTCAGCAAATCCAGGACCTTCAGACATTCCGTGATTGCTACTAATTTTATAAGCTAGTTCATATTGTTTTTTATAAATTAACTTTCGAGAAATGATTTCTCTCTCTTTCCACCATTTGTCGGGTCTAACTAAATAATCTTTATCATTTCTTATCTTGAGCAAAATTTCAGTAGAAGACTCCAATCGGCCTTTTTTTCTTCTCCACTTTAAACGATCATAGTTTAATCCAGCATCGTTTTTAAATTTATTTGGAACATTTTTGATTGCTTGATCTACACCGTATCCCTTGGTCATCAAAATATGTCTTGCTGTAAAGAGCAATTCATAGTCTTTTGGTAAATATCTGATTAATCTTTTTAAATCCCAATGATCACTATTCCATGCAAGATGATCAGCTCTTTTAATATAGTCATTTGCATCAAGATATTGTTTGTATTTTTTTCTGAAAAACTTTAATTCACTTTTTGATAAATCTGCAGAAATCCATCCATTTTTAATTAGACTAATTCCTTTTGCTTTGTCTCCTGATAAAATATGACTTTCACCCAAAATCATCTTACCATATCCGCTTAAAGGTTCATTTTTTGAAAACCAATTGATTATTTTTCTTGGAGAAACTTTTTCTGTAGAAAGTTTATGCTCAGCCAAGTATCTCAATCTATCTATTCTTGGATAATCTGAATTTTCCTCAATAAAAACTTGGTAATCAAAAAAGGATTCTTGATTACCAGTTGTTAATAAATGTCTCCATTTTATAAAATTATATATAGATCTATCTTTAGCTTTTTTTGAGATTTTAATTGCAGATTTCCACTGGCCCTTTTGCATCTCTCCAATAGCTTTCTTTGCAATCCCAAAATCTTTTTTATTATAAAATTTAGAAATTTTTACTGTTCCTGAATTGATTAATCCGCTTATAACTGGTTTTTTTTTAGGTAAAAGAAAACTAAGTTTGGTTTCTTTTTTGGGTACTTTTTTTTCAACTTTAATTTTTGAAGGTTTTTTTAGAGGTTTGATTGTATTTAATATTATTTTATTATTTAATTCCTCAGAGGACAGCGATGGTTTTTTTAAAGGTACAATCTGTGCCCAACTGAAATTAAAGCTAATCAATGAAGTTATTATTAAAAATAATAATTTTTTAAACATAATCTTTTGATATATGAATCTTAAAACTATGTTATAAGTATTTATGTTCAAAGGATCAAATGTTGCTTTAATTACACCGTTTAAAAATAATTTATTAGACGAGGAAGCCTATGTTAAATTAATACATTTTCATATTGAAAATGGAACTAGTGGGCTTGTTCCCGCTGGTACAACAGGTGAATCCCCAACATTAAGTCATGATGAACATCAAAAAGTAATTGATCTATGTATAAAAGAAAGCAATGGAAAAATTCCAGTTATAGCTGGAACAGGTTCAAATTCTACTGAGGAAGCTATTTCGTTAACTATGCATGCTGAAAAGGCAGGTGCAAATGGTGCTCTAATTGTAACACCTTATTATAATAAACCTACTCAAGAAGGTTTGTACCAGCATTATAAAGCTATAAATGATAAATGTGGGATACCAATAATAATTTATAATATTCCAGGTAGATCAGTAATTGATATGAATGTTGATACAATGGCAAGACTGTTTGAGTTAAAAAATATAGTTGGTGTAAAAGATGCTACTGGAGATTTAGACAGGGTTGATCAACAGTTATCAAAAATGGGTAAAGAATTTATTCAATTGACTGGTAATGATGACAATGCACTAGAATTTAATAAAAGAGGTGGAGTAGGCGCAATAAGTGTAACAGCAAACATAGCACCAAAACTTTGTTCAGATTTTCAAAAATTTTCTAAATCTGAAAATGATATTAGTGAAGCTGAAAAATTAGATAAAATTTTACAGCCAATTCATTATTCAATGTTTGTTGAAAGTAATCCTAGTCCAGTAAAATATGCTGCTAAATTATTAAATCTATGCGAAGATGATGTTAGATTACCTCTGGTAAAAATTACCGAACAAACTAAGGAAATTGTTAAAAAGTCTCTTCAGTCAGCAAAATTGATTTAATGAACAAAAAAACCAATTCTGGTTTAAAAATAATTTGTTTAAATAGGAAAGCTAGTTTTAATTATTTTTTTGAAGATATATTAGAAGCAGGAATTGTTCTTAAAGGTTCTGAAATTAAATCAGTAAGAGACGGAAAAGTTAATATAGCAGACTCTTATGCAGTTGAAAAAAATGGAGAAATAATTTTAATTAATTCTCATATTTCACCTTACAAACAAGCAAGTTATTCCAATCATAACCCAACCGACGAAAGAAAGTTGCTGTTAAATAAAAGAGAAATAAACAAATTAATTGGAAAAATGCAAAGAGATGGATTTACTATTGTTCCAACCAAAATGTATTTTAAAAAAGGGAAGGCTAAAATTGAATTAGCAGTTGCTAAAGGAAAGAAGCAATACGATAAAAGAGCAACAAAAAAGAGTAGAGATTGGAACCGTGAAAAGGCAAGATATGTTAGAAAATCAAGCTAAAATTGTTTTTTTAGGTATTGGATCTAATTTAGGCGATAGAAAAAAAAATATAGAAATTGCAAAATCCCACTTAAGTGAAAAGAATCTGGATCTTTTATCTATTTCAAGTTTTTATGAAACACCTTCTTGGCCTGACCCTAAAAAACCTAAATTTTTAAATATAGTTATTAAGGCAAAATTTTATCACGATCCAGAAAGTCTCCTCGAAATATGTAAGAAAATTGAAATTTTGTTAGGAAGAAAAAAAGGTAAAAAAAATGATCCACGTGTTTGTGATATTGACATAATTGACTTTAATAAAAAGGCTTTAAAGATAAAAAATAAATTAACTTTGCCCCATAAACTTATGCATAAAAGAAATTTTGTACTTGTCCCTTTTTTTGAAATTCAAAAAAAATGGCATCATCCGATTATTAAAAAAGATCTTAAAAGCTTGATTTCTTCACTCTCTCAAGCGGACATTAGGTCTATTAAACAAATTTAAATTAATGTTATAATAAAGTTATGCTAAATTCTAATGAACTAATTGATAAAGTTAAAAATTATAATAAATTTTTAAATCCTGAAAAATTAGATAAAGCTTATAATTTTGCTGTGAAGGCCCATAAGAGTCAAAAGAGAGCTTCTGGTGATCCTTATTCATTGCATCCAATTGAAGTTGCAAATATTTTAACAGAGTTAAAATTAGATAGTGCTACAATAACCACAGGTTTGTTGCATGATACTATTGAAGATACTTTTGCAACCTATGAAACAATAAAAGCTGAATTTGGTGATGAAGTTGCCGATCTAGTTGATGGAGTTACAAAAATATCTGTATTTGAAAATACAGCAGGTTCAAATTCAAAAGTAGAAAACCTTAGAAAATTAATTTTAGCAACTTCAAAAGATATTAGAGTTTTATTAGTTAAAATTGCGGACAGATTGCATAACATGAGAACAATTAAAGCAATTACAAAAGAGGAAAAAAGAAACAGGATTGCTCAGGAAACAATGGAAATTTACGCACCATTAGCAGATAGAATGGGTATGCACCGTATACGTGATGAACTTGAAGATTTGTCGTTTGAAATTTTGAATTATGATGCAAGAAAGTTAATAAAAAAAAGACTTGATGAAATTAAATTAGATAAAAAAGATGTTTTTGAAGAGCAATCATATGAACTTAGTCAGATATTAAATGATCACGAGATTAATGCAGAAATATATGGAAGAGAAAAAACTCCATTTTCAATTTGGAGAAAAGTTCAAAAAAAACGAGTCTCTTTAGAGCAGATCACGGACATTATTGGATTTAGAATTATATTAGATAGTGTTGATGACTGTTATAAAACACTTGGTTTATTTCATAAAAAATGGAACTGTATACCTGGTAAATTTAAAGATTATATCTCTTCACCTAAAATAAATGGATATAAATCAATACATACTTCTGTAATTGGTTCAAATAAAAAACCTATTGAAATCCAAATAAGAACAAAAGAAATGCATGACTTTGCAGAAAGAGGTATTGCATCGCATTGGCAATATAAATCTTCTGAAAAATTTAATTCATTAAGTTGGAAAGAGTATGATTGGTTAAAAGATTTGGTAGAGATTATTGAAAAAAATGAAAATCCTGAAGACTCCTATGAGTATACAAAACTTCAAATGTTTCAGGAAAATGTCTTTTGCTTCACACCAAAAGGATCTGTTATTAAATTACCAAAAGATGCAACAGCAATCGATTTTGCTTATGCCGTTCACACAAAAATTGGTAATTCCGCAATAGGATGTGAGGTAAATGGAAATAACAGTGAATTGCAAACAATATTAAGAAATGGTGACAGGGTTAATATTCTAACATCTAAAAATAGTTCACCATCATTGCATTGGATACCTACTACCAAAACTGGTAAAGCAAGAGCTGCTATTAGAAGATATTGGCATGATAAAGGTGAGCAAAAAGAGGAAAAAACAAAAAAATATAACACTACACTTTGGATTTCTTTGCCTGATAAACCCGGTCAACTTGGTGATATAAGTTCTTTAATTGGAAGTCATAAACTTAACATTTCTAATTTAGAGATGGCAGGCAAAAATCCAAACTATATTAATTTTAAATTTAGATTAATAATTAGAAATCTTAAGAATTTTACAAATTTTATTGCAGAGCTAAAGCAAAAAGGTATAAAATTTAAGATAATTAGACACGAAGAAAAAAGAAATGCTTTCACTCAAAAAATCCTTAAATATTTTAAAAAAGACTGATGCTTTATTAGAAGGACATTTTGTTTTATCTTCAGGGTTACATTCTCCAAAGTATATTCAATGTGCTAAACTTTTAAGCCGTCCTAATTTAGCTGACAAAATTTGCAAATCATTAGCAAATAAAATTAAAAAAAATTTTAGAAAAATAGATTTAATACTTGCTCCTGCAATGGGTGGCGTAATAATAGGTTATGAAATTGGTAAAATTTTAAAAAAAGAAACAATTTTTTGCGAAAGAGTAAATGGAAAATTTACTCTCAGAAGGGGCTTTAATATAAAAAAGGGAGCAAGAGTTTTAATTATAGAAGATGTGATTACGACTGGTAAATCCAGTTTG
>CACFZQ010000003.1:0-39750 GCA_902570835.1 uncultured Pelagibacteraceae bacterium
CTTCCGAGTTTGTGACATTTTTTTTCATCAATGGTAAAGTCTTGAGAAATAACTATTCTCTTCATACCTGGAATTTTATCCAACCAATCTGATGTTAAACCTTCAAATGGATCTTTTGGATGGGTAAAAGTTAATAGAGGGACTTTTAATTTAATAGATATTTCGTTATAAAATTTCTCTCTTAATTCTGCTTGGGCTGGCTTTTTATCTTTAAATTTTGCTAATGCTGCTTCAATTCCAACTTTTTTAACTTTATATTTTTTACTTAATTTACCAAAGCATGCTTGCATATACGCTATACCTCCAGCAGCTTTTTCTGGATACCTTGAGAAAAATAATAAAGTAGTCAAACCACCACAAGAATGTCCTGTAACAAATATTTGTTTTCTTGGAATTCCTAATGATACAAATTTTTCAACTAGTTCAAGATTTTGTTCTACACGTTTATCTAATTTTGATTTTCCCTCATATGGTTTTTTTGATATCCACCAAGCCTTTCCCATATCACCTTCTATTTTGTGAGCACATAAATTATATAACATAATTTTTTTACCCTTAACTTCACTATCAATTAGAGAAACTCGATTTCGTACCTGATCTATTGTTGTACAATCCTTTTGTTTGCCGTCTAAATTATTTTGTCCATGATTGTTAATTAGAATTATTTTATTTTGAAAATTTTTTACTTCTGACAGAGGAATAATTTTAAAGTCTTTCGTGAAAAAACCTTCTTTTTTAATAGAATGATTATCAGCTAATGAAAATAGGGTAGAAGAAAAAAGTATAATCAATGTATAAAAAAATCTTTTCATTCTTTGCCCATTATATCTGGTGT
Source organism: uncultured Pelagibacteraceae bacterium (assembly GCA_902570835.1). Classification (GTDB taxonomy): domain Bacteria; phylum Pseudomonadota; class Alphaproteobacteria; order Pelagibacterales; family Pelagibacteraceae; genus Pelagibacter. The sequence continues at coordinate 836 of CACFZQ010000003.1, forward strand.
TTGCCAGTTTAAATTCTGCCCACTATCTATTGCTAAAACTTGTCCAGTAATAGATATATTTTTTATAAAAAAGTCAATAGCATTACATATTTGTTCAACATCTACCTGCCTTTTTAACGGTGTTGCTAAATACTGTTTTCTAAAATGTTTTTCAGATTGTCTTTGATTTTTAATAGTCGGACCAGGCGCTATACCGTTTACTCTAATCTTTGGAGCCAAACTCATAGCACTAGTTTTGGTTAAAGTATAAAGTCCAGTTTTACTAATTGTGTAAGAAAAAAAATATGGAGTTAGTTTAAATACTCTTTGATCAATAATATTAATTATATTGTTATTTTTTCCTTTAACATTTTTTGCAAATTCTTTTGATAATAACGCAGGTGTTCTTAAATTTGTTCTTAAATGTTGCCCCCAACTATCTGTTGTAAAGTTTTCTAATTTATCATTTTCAAACAAAGAGGCATTATTAATTAAACAATCAAAATATTTAAGTTTTGATTTTGCATATTTTACAATCTTATTTACATCATTTTCTTTACTCAAATCACCTTTAACTAAGTAAACTTTTGTACCATCATTCGATAATTCTTTTTTTAAATTTTCAGCTTTTAATTTTGATTTATTAAAATGAATCAGAATTTCTTTATTTGGACCAGATAATTTTTTTGCAATTGCTGCACCAATTCTTGTTGCTCCACCTGTTATAATTATTTTCCGTGCTTCCATTTTTTATCTCTTTTCTTTGTTACTTTTGTTCCAGGCATTCCCATTGTTGATCTACCTTTTGGATAAAGTTTATTTTTTACATCATACTGCCTAATTTTTGGATTTAATGTAATTTCTAACTCACTGCTCTCTAACTTTCTTATTTCGTCTCTAATTTTAGCGGCTTCTTCAAATTCAAGATTAGATGCAGCATCTTTCATCTTTTTATCTAGCGCTTTAAGATGTTTTTTTAAGTTTCCACCAACATTTGATCCTTCACTTATTTTTACATAGTCTTTTTCATAAACACTTTCTAAGACATCACTTATTTCTTTTTTGACAGATGTAGCGCTAATTTTATGTTTTTTATTATAAGCAATTTGAATATTCCTTCTTCTGTCGGTTTCACCAATTGCTTTTTTTATACTTTTTGTTTCTTTATCGGCATATAGAATTACTTTTCCATCTACATTTCTTGCAGCTCTTCCTATTGTTTGAATAAGTGATGTTTCTGATCTTAAAAAACCTTCTTTGTCTGCATCTAAAATTCCAACTAGTGCACATTCAGGAATATCAAGGCCTTCTCTTAATAAGTTAATACCAACCAATACATCGAATACGCCCATTCTCAAGTCTCTCATTATTTCAATTCTCTCTAAAGTATCGATATCTGAGTGAAGGTATCTAACTTTAATTCCATTTTCGTGAAGGTATTCAGTTAAATCCTCTGCCATTTTCTTAGTAAGAGTTGTCACCAAAACTCGATAATTATTTTCAACTACTCTTTTGCATTCGTGCATTAAATCATCCACCTGATTTTTTGCTGGTCTGATTTCGACTACAGGATCAATTAGTCCAGTTGGTCTAATAACCTGATCAATAAATTTCCCTTTTGTTTGCTCTAGTTCCCACGGTCCTGGTGTCGCAGATACAAATACAGTTTGAGTTCTCATTAAGTCCCATTCTTCAAATTTTAGTGGCCGATTATCCATACATGAAGGAAGTCTAAATCCATATTCTGCTAAAGTACTTTTTCTTGATCTATCTCCTTTATACATTCCATTAAGTTGAGGAACAGTAACGTGGCACTCATCGACAAATATCAAAGTATTATCAGGAAAGTATTCAAAAAGAGTGGGAGGAGGTTCTCCTGGTTTTCTTCCTGACAAAAATCTTGAATAGTTTTCAATACCAGCACAAGAACCAGTTGCTTCAATCATTTCAAGGTCAAATTTAGTTCTTTCTTCTAATCTTTGTGCCTCTAATAATTTATTTTCAGCACGGTGTTTTTTTAAAGTTACTTCTAACTCTTTTTTAATATTAATGATTGCTTGCTCAATTGTAGGTTTTGGAGTGATGTAGTGACTATTGGCATAAACTTTAACTAAACTTAACTCTCTAACTTTGTCACCTGTTAAAGGATCAAACTCTTCTATCTGATCAAGCTTATCTCCAAACAAACATAATCTCCAAGCTCTATCCTCTAAGTGTGATGGAAAAATTTCTAAGTATTCTCCTCTTGCTCTAAATGTGCCCCTATAAAAATTTTGATCATTACGTTTGTATTGAAGAGCAACCAAAGACTTAATTATTTCTTCTCTGTTATAATCATAATTTTTTTGGAGTGTTAAAGTCATTTTGCTATATGCTTCAACAGATCCAAGACCATAAATACAAGAAACACTTGCAACAATTAATACATCATCTCTTTCTAATAGAGATCTTGTTGCAGAGTGTCTCATCCTATCAATTTGTTCATTAATAGAGGCCTCTTTCTCTATGTATGTGTCTGATCTTGGCACATAAGCCTCAGGAGTGTAATAGTCATAGTATGAAACGAAATATTCAACAGCATTGTCAGGAAAAAATGTTTTCATTTCCCCATAAAGTTGAGCGGCAAGAGTTTTATTTGGAGCTAAAATCAAGGCAGGTCTATTAGTAGCTTCAATTACTTTAGCCATGGTAAAAGTTTTTCCGGATCCTGTTACACCAAGTAAAACCTGATTAAATTGATCTTTGTTGGCACCATTTACCAATTTTTTTATCGCCTCTGGTTGATCACCCGCAGGTTTAAAATCAGATTTAATTTTAAATTTTTTCCCCCCCTCAAGTTTTCCACCTATTTTAGGATTTTTACTCTGGATATCTGTAATTAAATCTTGATAAGTATTTTCCATATATTAAACAACGTAGTAGAATTTATTTTTATTTCAATGAGCATAATATCAGACAGTTTAAAACGGATTAAACCATCTCCTACAATTGCAGTTACTCAAAAAGCAAGAGAACTTAGAGCAGCAGGAAAAGATGTAATTGGACTTGGGGCTGGAGAGCCAGATTTCGATACACCAGAAAATATAAAACAAGCTGCAATTAAAGCAATTGAAAATGGAGATACAAAATATACAGCTGTTGATGGAACACCTGCTTTAAAAAATGCAATTGTAGAAAAGTTCAAAAGAGAAAATAATTTAGATTATAGCACAGATCAAATTACGGTTGGAACTGGTGGTAAGCAAGTTCTTTACAATGCATTTATGGCAACTTTAAATAAAGGTGATGAAGTTATAATTCCTGCACCTTTCTGGGTTTCTTATCCTGACATGGTTTTATTAGCTGGTGGAAAACCTAAAATTGTAAAATGTACAGAGGAAGAAGGTTTTAAAATAACACCAAAAAAACTAAAAAAAGCAATTGGTAAAAAAACCAAATGGTTGATTTTGAATTCTCCTTCTAACCCTACTGGAGCAGGTTATTCAAAAAACGAAATAGAAGGTTTAGCAAAAGTTTTAATTAAAAATAAAAAAGTTCAAATTTTAAGTGACGATATTTATGAGCATATCAAATATGATGATTTTAATTTTTATACAATTGCTCAAAATTCAAAATTAAAAGATAGAACACTAACCATGAATGGAGTTAGCAAATCTTATGCAATGACTGGATGGAGAATTGGGTATGCGGCTGGCCCTAAAGAAATTATAAAAGCAATTGGAAAAATTCAATCACAATCAACATCAAACCCTTCATCTGTCAGTCAAGCTGCTGCTGTTGAAGCACTAAATGGTAAACAGGATTTTATTCAAGAAAGATCTGATGCTTTTAAAGAAAGAAGAGATTTTGTTGTTAACAGTTTAAATAGCATTAAAGGTATTAATTGCTTAACTCCAAATGGAGCATTTTATGTTTTTCCAAGCTGCAAAAAATTACTAGGAAAAAAAACAAAATTAAAAACAGACACTGACTTTGTTCAAAAGCTACTAGAAAAACAAAATGTTGCAGTAGTACAAGGTTCTGCGTTTGGTCTAGATGGATACTTTAGAATTTCTTATGCAACTTCAATGGAAAATTTAAAAAAAGCAATGGAAAGAATAAAGTCTTTTTGCGAAAGCCTATCTTAAGAAGTGAAAACAGCATTAATATTTGGCTCAACAGGATTAGTCGGAGGTCATGTTTTAGATCAATTAATTCAAAATAAAAACTACTCTAAAATTAAATTATTTGTTCGTTCTGCTCATGCAATAGATGAACCAAAAATTGAAATTGTAAAAACAGATTTTAATAATCTAGAAAATCATATTGAAGATATTAAAGGTGATGATTGTTTCTTTTGTATTGGAACTACAAAGAAAAATTCACCAGATAAAGATGAGTACAAGAGAGTAGAACTTGAAGTTCCAAAACAAGTTGCTCAAATAGCAAAATCAAATTTAGTAAATTCATTTGTTTTTGTTTCTTCTGGTTATGCAGATCCAAAAAGTTCAGGAGATTATTTAAAATTTAAAGGATTAGTTGAAGAAGAGTTAAAAAGACTTAACTTTTCAAAACTTGGAGTTATGAGACCTTCTTTTTTACTTGGTGATAGAAAAGAAAAGAGAGTAGGTGAGAAAATAGGAATTTTTGTATTTAAAATATTATCTCCTCTATTTTTAGGGCCTCTAAAGAAAATGAAACCTATTCATTCAGCAACAGTTGCGAAAGTTATGATAAAAATTGCTAATGAAAATTTAGAAAAAACTATTTTTGAATCTGATGAAATAGTTGAATTAACTTCAAACAAGACCTAATCTAACGACTGATCTAGCAGTTTCAGCCATACAACCTTTTGCAGGTTTAAATTTAAACCCCAACAAATTCTCAGCATATGTGGTGTCAGTTTGCATTGTAATCTTAAGGTCTGGGATCATTGTTTTGGCACTCGAGTCCAAGTAACTAAACAATTTGACCATAAAATTCGGTAGCTGTTTTTTTGGAAGTTTTTTTGCATACTCTGGCATTGCTTCAGCCATTATTTGAGAAAGTTCAATTAATGTTTTTACTTCTTTACCAACAATTAATCTTCTTCCACCAACATTATTATTACCAATACATGCAACATGTGCTTTTGCTACATCTTTGACATCAGAAATTAAAACTCCCCATTTGGGTGCTGCTGGAAATTTGCCTTTTAGAAACTGTCTAACATATTCAATTGAAGTTCCTCCTTTTTTATCGAGCGCATCACCAAATACTCCACCAGGACAAATAGTAGTAAATTTATTTTTTAATTCTTTGCTTTCCATTAATTCCCAAGCAAGTCTTTCAGCTTTTGTTTTTGATAAAAAGTAGTCAGTTACTCCCTTAGTCCAATTTTCATCGGTCCAATCATTTTCACCAAACGTGTAAGGGTTGCTTCTATTTGGTTTTCTAAACATAGCAACAATTGAAGAAGTTTTAATTATCTGATCTACATTTGCATTAATACCAGCATTTAAAACTCTCAATGTTCCATCAACTGCAGGTGCCAATAAACTATCTCTATTGTTTGAAACTTTGTAAGGGAAAGGTGAAGCAATGTGTAGTATATATTTGCAGCCTTGAGCCGCTTTATTCCATCCATCATCTTTTAAAAGATCTAATTCAACAAATGATAAATTTTCTATTGGAGCGTACTTAGATATAGTTTCTTTTGTTTGATCAATTAAACTATTATTTCTTATCGTCCCTAAAACTTCATAGCCAGAATTTAATAATTCTATTGCAGTATGTTTAGCTATCCATCCACTTATTCCAGTAAGAAGTACTTTTGCAGGCATTAATTATGAGAAAGATGTTTTTCAGCCTCTAAAGCTGCCATACAACCCATTCCCGCAGCTGTAACTGCTTGTCTAAAGATTTTATCTTTGACATCCCCTGCAGCATAAACACCTGGAACATTAGTCTCAGTTGAGTCTGGTTTTGTAATTAGGTAACCTTCGTTATCCATATCTAATTGATCCTTGAATAAAGAAGTAGCTGGATCGTGACCAATAGCAATAAATACTCCATCGAGCTTTAATTCTTCAGTTTTATCAGTTTTTAAATTTTTAATTTTTATCCCTTTAACATTTTTGGGTTCACTATCCCCTAAAACATCCTCAACTACAGAGTCCCAAACAATTTCAATTTTCTTATTTTCCATCAATTTCTTTTGAAGCATCTTTTCAGCTCTTAAACTATTTCTTCTGTGAATTAATTTTACTTTTGATGCAAATTTTGTAAGAAACATGGCTTCTTCCACTGCAGCATTACCACCTCCAACTACAGCAACTTCTTTATCTTTAAAAAAGAAACCATCACATGTGGCACATGCTGAAACTCCAAATCCTCTAAATTCTTGCTCAGATTTTATATTTAACCATCTTGCTTGAGCACCTGTTGAAATAATTATACTATCTGCAGTATATTTTTGTCCACTATCACCCACTGCTTCAAATGGTGTAGATTTTAAATTTACTGAGCCGATATGATCTTCAATCATTTCAGTTCCTACTGCTTTAGCTTGTTCTCTCATTTGATCCATTAACCACGGTCCTTGAATTACTTCTGCAAATCCTGGAAAATTTTCTACATCAGTTGTTGTTGTTAATTGTCCACCTGGTTGAGCTCCGTGAACAAGGATAGGATTTAACATTGCTCGTGCAGCATAAACTGCTGCAGTGTATCCAGCAGGACCGGATCCAATTATTAACACTTTTGTGTGTTTAGTTGGATTTTGACTCATATGAAAGCTATATAGTGATAAATGTCTAAATTAAAAGGTTTATTATTAACACAAGGTATGCACGGAATGATCAGCCAAGTAGAAGGTTTGGCTAAAGCTCTTGATATTGATTTTATTCACTACAAGGTTGAAACAAATAATATTTGGAAGATTATCCCACCAAGATTCTCCCCAATTTCACAAACAGTTTATAAAAAAATAGATCAAACAGATTTTGATTTAATAATTTCGTGTGGAAGAAAAAGTGTTATTCCTTCAATTCACTTAAAAAGTATTTCTAATAAAAAAATTTTCAATATTCATATTCAAGATCCAAAAGTAGACTTTAAGCATTTTGATTTTATTGTTGCACCAGAGCACGATGCAATAGAAGGAGATAATGTTATAAGTACAAAGGGAGCAATTCATTACTTAACAGAGGAAGAAATTTCAGAAAATAAAGAATATTTGAACTCTTTTATTAAAAAAGATAACAGAAAAATATGGGCCTTAATTTTGGGGGGGCCAACAAAATATTATGATTATTCAACTAAGAATATGAAGCATATTTTCTCAATGTTTTATAAATTAATGAAGAAACATAATTTTCAATTAGTAGTCATTCCATCAATGAGAACACCAATAAATACTATTCACTATGCAAAAGAATTTTTTGGTGAAAATCACACTATAATAATGGATGTAGATAAAAAAGCATACTTATCTGCACTTGCAATATCAGAAAATATAGTAGTTACTTGCGATTCAAGCTCAATGATTTCGGAAGCTGCTTTGACTGGTAAGCCCATATATGTTGCAAATATTTTACCAAAAAAAAATGACAAAAGATTTCAAAAATTCAGAAACCTATTTAGAGAACTAAATATAACAAGAAACTTAGGAGAAGAAGTTGAAATTTGGAACTATGAAAAGTTAACTGAAACTAATAGAGTAGCAAAACTTATAAGAGAAAAAATTCAATCTTAATGTCATTTTTAAATTCTATAAAAAATAATTCAATAAAATATGAAATTCCTTTTGATCATTGGGAATATAGTGATGCACTAAGCGAAGGTTCAATTGAAGAAATAATTAAAGCAGATATTCCTGATTTAACTAAACTAAATCTGTCATATGATGGGACAAGAGCAATTGATGGTGGTGGTGCAGAATTCCGAGAGGGGATTGCCTCAGGAGGTAAAGCAATAAAATTTAGATGCTTTGTATCTAAAGAGAATGCTACACAGTTTCCACATCTAGTTAAATTTATTAACGAATTGCAATCTAAAGAGACACATAAAACAATTTCTGAAATGATTGGCAGGGACTTATCAAATTCATATGTAAGAGTTGAAGTTATTTGTGACCGAGAGGGATTTTGGTTAAAACCTCATTGTGATATTAAAGAAAAATTAATGTCAGGTTTGATATTCGTCAATAATACCAATGAGTCTGAGGATTTGGGTACAGATTTTTATAACGAAAAGTTAGAGAAAGTTAAAACTTTACCTTATAGAAATAATTATGGGTATCTTTTTACCAGTGGTCCAAACACCTGGCATGGAATGGAAAAAAAGAAAATTCTTAAAGAGAGAAGATGCTTGCAAGTAAATTATGTTACTTTCGAAACTGATTGGAAAGTTGAATAATTTTTATTTTTCCCAATCAAATCTTGGAAAAGAGTCAAAAACTTTAAAAATTCCCTCTGACCATTGATTACAGACTTTTGAATAATTCTCGTCTGTAACATTTAAACATTCAAGTGTAGATAGATTATCAGCGTCTTTTTTAAGAACTGCAAAATCAATTGGAGGTCCAACAGTAAGATCACTTTTTAGTGTAGAATCCATTGAAATCAGAGCGCAACGTGATGCATCACCAATTGAAACAGTTGGCTTTATAACTCTATCAAGAATTGGTTTTCCGTATTTTACCTCTCCGATTACAAGGTATGGTTTACTATCAGCTGGTCTTATGTAATTACCTTGAGGATAAACTAAATATAATTCATGTTGCTGGCCTTTTATCTGCCCTCCAACAATAAAAGTAGAACCTAACAAAACATTATCAGTATTTATTCCTTGAGGTGCTGAGTGTTCAATATTTAGTGAACCAACATAAGATGCTATTTGTTCAAAATCGCTACAAGTATTTAAATTAATTATACCCGATGAACTTTTTAAATCTTTTTCAATTGATTTAAAAACTGCTTGAGATGTTCCTAAATTTCCTGATGTTACAATTACAATAGTTCGATCACCTACGTCGTGAGTCATCATTTTAGAATAAATATTCACATTATCTAATCCAGCATTTGTTCTTGAGTCTGAAGCAAAAACAAGACCGTCATTTGTTTTAATACCTATACAGTAAGTCATCTCACCTTAATAATTAGTTAATTATTACATTTTTTCATAATCAATTAAAAGCATAACAGATATATCCAATATGCATTTGCTTATTTTATCTAAGTATTAAACACTAATTTATTATGGTTACAAAGCTCTGGAAAAATTATAATTCAAAACATGCTTATGATGGTTATTTTACCAAAGATAATAAACTTCGAAAGCACGCTACAATAATTTCATCAATTTTAGAGAGATACGGTAAAAAAAAACTTCAAGAAATTGAAAAAAATTGTCAGAGTACCATAAGTGCTAGAGGCATAAATTTCAGAGTATATGCTGCCAATAATAGAGCAGAAGAAAAAAAATGGCCTCTTGATATAATTCCAAGAATAATACCAAAAACACAATGGAACAAAGTCTCAAAAGGTTTAAAGCAGCGAGTAAAGGCTTTAAATTTATTTATTGATGATGTTTATAATCAAAAAAAAATATTCAAAGATAAAATCATTCCAAGAGAAATTATTTTTAATTCCCCCTTTTATGTAAAAGAATGCGAAGGGTTTTCTCCTAAACACAAAGCTTGGTCAAATATCTCTGGTGTTGATTTAATAAGAAATACCAATGGTGATTATTTAGTTTTAGAGGACAATCTAAGAGTACCTTCAGGTGTATCTTACATGCTCGAAAACAGAATGGTGATGCGAGATGTATTTCCTGAATTATTTACAAGATATAAAGTTGCATCAATTCATCAATACACAAATAAACTATACAATTGTATGGTTGAATGTATCCCAAAAAAAACTGTAAACCCACATATGGTAGTCTTAACACCTGGTATATTTAATTCTGCTTATTTTGAACACTCTTTCTTGGCTGAACAGATGGGTATTGCTTTAGTCGAAGGAAAAGATTTATTTGTTGAGAACGATATTGTTTACATGAAAACTGTCAAAGGCCCCCTTAAGGTTGATTGTATATACAGACGTCTTGATGATAATTTTTTAGATCCAAAAGTATTTTTCAAAGGTTCACTGATAGGAGTGCCGGGATTATTTAAAAGCTGGCGTAAAGGAAATGTTGGTATAATTAATGCTATAGGCACTGGAGTAGCTGATGACAAAGTAGTTTACTCTTATGTTAATAAAATGATTGTTTATTACCTTGGTGAACAGCCAATCTTGAACCAGGTAGAAACCTACTTATGTCATAATAAAAATGAAAGAAACTATGTAATTGAAAATATCTCTAAGTTAGTTGTGAAACCCGCCAATGCTTCAGGTGGTTATGGAATAATGATAGGCCCTAAAGCAGATAAAAAAGAAATAGATGAAGTAATTGCCAAAATTAAAAAAAACCCAAGAGAGTATATTGCACAACCACTTGAAACTCTCTCAACAGCACCAACAATTACCGAAAATGATATTGAGCCTAGACATCTTGATTTAAGGCCGTTTGTTCTGAGTGGAAAAACTACTTATGTGAGCACGGGTGGATTAACAAGAGTTGCACTCAGAAAAGGAAGCACAATCGTCAATAGTTCTCAAGGTGGAGGATCCAAAGACACGTTAATTGTCGATGTATAAAATTTATATATCCTGTAGCGAAGTAACCTCTAATTTTTTTGTTTTAAGTGATTTAATGGCCTCTAAACATGCTAGAGCTGTCGACATATTGGTGCAATAAGGAACTTTATTTTTAAGTGTCCCTCTTCTAAGGGCTATAGCATCATTTAATCTATGTTCAGTATTTCCGCCACCAGTATTAATAACTAGACCAATTTTTTTAGAGTCTAACACATCAACAATATGAGGGGAACCACTACTGACTTTATTAATAATTCTGCATTTCATCCCATGTTTTCTAATGTATTCAGCTGTTCCTCGAGTTGCACAAAGTGTAAAATTTAATTTAATTAATTCTTTAGCTAAACCTATTCCTTCATCTTTGTGACTATCTTTCAAAGAAATAAATGCTAATCCATCTTTTGGTAAAGAATTAGACGAGGCTATTTGGCTTTTTGCAAATGCCATTCCAAAGTTTTTATCAAATCCCATTACTTCGCCTGTTGATTTCATTTCAGGACCTAAAAGCAAATCACTATTAGGAAATTTATTAAAAGGAAATACAGCTTCTTTAACTGCATACATCCCTCTCGATTTATCTTTTAAATTAAATTTAGATAATTTTTCACCAGCCATCACACGCGATGCAATTTTTGCAAGTGGTAATCCTTTTGCTTTTGATACAAATGGCACTGTTCGACTTGCTCGAGGATTAACCTCAATTACGTAAATTTCATCTTTTTTAATTGCGTATTGAATATTCATGAAACCTTTAACTTTTAAAGCTAATGCTAATTTCTTGGTTTGGTTCTCTATTTCTTTAATCAAGAATGGTTTTATAGACACAGGAGGCAAACTACACGCAGAGTCGCCAGAGTGAATACCAGCTTCCTCTATATGTTGCATGATCCCTGCAACATGAACTTGTTTTCCGTCTGAGATGGCATCAACATCAACCTCCATTGCATGATCAATAAATTTATCGATTAAAATTGGATTTTCCTCAGCAGCCTTAAAAGCCTCTTCTACAAAATTTTTAAGTTGGCTTTTTTCATGAACAATTTCCATTGCTCTTCCACCCAATACATAAGAAGGCCTCACCATTAAAGGTAAACCAATTTTTTCAGAAATTTGTATTGCTTGCTTGAATGTTTTTGCTATCCCACTTTCAGTTTGTTTTAATTTAAGTTTATCTAACAAATTTCTAAATCGATCTCTGTCCTCAGCTAAATCTATAGAAGTGTACTGTGTTCCTAGAATTGGAAGTTTGTGATCGTTTAAGAATTTTGCAAGTTTTATTGGTGTTTGCCCACCAAACTGTGCAATTATCCCAACAAGATTACCTTTTTCTTGTTCTTTTTTAATAATATTAAAAACATATTCTTCTTTTAAGGGTTCAAAATAAAGTCTATCACTTGTGTCATAATCAGTTGAGACAGTTTCAGGATTACAATTAATCATGATTGTTTCAAAACCAGCATCCTTTAAAGAAAAACTTGCCTGACAGCAACAATAATCAAATTCTATACCTTGTCCTATTCTGTTAGGACCGCCTCCTAAAATTATAATTTTTTTCTTTGAAGATGGATCTGCCTCACACTCTGAATTAATAGAGAAATTTCGTTGATATGTTGAATACATATAAGGTGTGAAAGATTTAAATTCAGCAGCACAAGTATCTACTTTCTTAAATACAGGTAAAATTTTTAGTGCTGTTCTTTTTCTTCTAATGATATCCTCAGAAGTTTTGGTCAATTCAGAAAGTTTTTTATCAGAAAAGCCAATTGATTTTATTTTGTTAAATTCAGCGAAATCATTTGGTAAACCTTTCTTTTTGATCATAGTTTCATTATCTACGATTTCTTTAATTTGCTCTAAAAACCATGGATCAATTTTAGATAATGTGAATATTTTTTTTAAGTCAATTTTCTTTCTTAACGCTTCAGCAACCACAAGTAGTTTATTTGGAATATTTTCTTTTAGTTTTTTTTCTATTTGTTTTTTATTTAGATCAAGGACTCTATCTAATCCTGAAAAACCTGTTTCAAGAGAAACCAATGCTTTTTGAAGCGACTCTTTAAAATTTCTACCAATTGCCATTGCTTCCCCAACTGATTTCATTGAGGTACCTAATATTGCAGGAGAGGTTGAAAATTTTTCAAAAGTAAATCTTGGAATTTTTGTTACCACATAATCAATGCTAGGTTCAAAGGATGCCGGGGTAACTTTGGTTATTTCGTTTTTTAATTCATCTAAAGTGTAACCAACAGCAAGTTTTGCTGCAACCTTTGCAATTGGAAAACCAGTTGCTTTTGATGCGAGTGCTGAAGATCTTGATACTCTTGGGTTCATTTCAATCACAACCATTCGTCCATTTTTTGGATTGATTGCAAATTGAACATTAGATCCACCGGTTTCCACTCCAATTTTTCTTAAACAAGCAATGGAAGCATTTCTCATAACCTGGTATTCCTTATCGGTAAGTGTTAGTGCGGGGGCAACAGTAACCGAGTCTCCTGTATGAATTCCCATAGGATCAACATTTTCAATAGAACAGATAATAATACAGTTATCTTTTTTATCTCTTACCACTTCCATCTCAAATTCTTTCCAGCCTTCCAAGCATTCTTCAACCAATACTTGGCTAACTGGAGACTCGAGAAGTCCATTTTTAATTATTTTTAAGTAATCTTTTTTATTTTTAGCAATACCACCACCAAGACCCCCAAGTGTAAATGCAGGTCTTATAATTGCAGGAAGACCAATTTTTTTTAAAACTCTAGAGGCTTGTTTGATATTATTTACGATCTCGGATTTAGGTAAATCTAAACCAATATCAATCATATTTTTTCTAAATTTCTTCCTGTCCTCTGCATTAGCAATTGCTTTAGAATTTGCACCTATGAGTTCAATCTTATATTTTTTTAAAATTCCTTTTTTTTCCGCTTCCATAGCAAGATTGAGCGCGGTTTGGCCACCCATTGTAGGGAGAATTGCATCAGGTTTTTCTTTGATAAGTATTTTTTCTAAAACCTCTAATGTTATGGGCTCAATGTAAGTTTTGTCCGCTACATCTGGGTCAGTCATGATTGTTGCAGGATTTGAGTTAATTAATATTACCTTAAAACCCTCATCTTTTAATGCTTTACAAGCTTGTGTTCCCGAGTAATCAAACTCACATGCTTGACCAATAATAATGGGTCCAGCTCCCACAACTAATATTTTTTTAATATCTTTTCTTTTTGGCATTTTTTTTCATGTTGTTAACAAATTCTTGAAATAGGTAGACGCTATCCTGTGGTCCAGGGTTAGACTCCGGATGATATTGTACTGAAAATATTGGTTTGTTTTTAAGTCTTATTCCTTCAATAGTACTATCAAAAAGAGATTTATGGGTGACTTCAATTTTTTTAGGTAAAGTTTCCTCAACTACTACAAAACCGTGATTTTGACTGGTGATTTCAACTTTATCGTAGATTAAATTTTTAACTGGATGATTAGCTCCTCTATGACCCAACTTCATTTTTTTGGTTTTTCCACCTAAAGCTAAAGCTAAAATTTGATGACCTAAACAAATCCCAAATATAGGTAAATTTTTTTTGATTAATTTATTTAGTGTTACTATTGCATATTTTCCTGTCGCCGCTGGATCACCAGGACCATTGGACAAAAATATTCCATTTGGCTTGAGATCTAGAATTTTTTCTGCAGAAGTTTTGCACGAAACAACCGATACCTTACATTTAAAGTCTGAAAAATATCTTAAAATATTTTTTTTTATGCCATAATCAATTGCAACTACATGAAAAAGGTTTTTTCTATTCTTTTTAAATCCTATTTCTTTTTTCCATGTTTGAAGACCTTTCCAAATATAGTTCTTTGGGGTTGTAACAACTTCTGCAAGATCAAGGTTTTTTAAACCACCCCATTTAATTGTTGATCTTGTTAATTTGCTAATATTAAACTTTCCATTTTTGGAGAAAGCAATTGTTCCCTTAGGTGCTCCTTTATCTCTAATTAAGTTTGTTAAACTTCTTGTATCTAATCCTGTAATTCCTACAATTTTATTTTTTTTGAGCCAGGTATCTAAATGTAGAAATGCTCTATAATTTGAAGGAGAAGTTATTTCTGAATTAAAGATTACTCCTCTTGTCCAGATTTTATCAGACTCGACATCTTCTTTATTGGTTCCAACATTTCCAATATGTGGAAAAGTAAAATTTATAATCTGACCTGCATATGAAGGATCTGAAATTATTTCTTGGTAACCGGTTAACGAGGTATTAAAACAAACTTCCCCAGTTGCTTCTCCCTGATAGCCGATCCCAATCCCCTTAAAAACCTTCTTGTTTTCAAGAACTAAAACGCCCGTGTTAATTTGTGAATTTTTTGAGTTTGTTTTTTTTGCTTTTTTGATCAATTACAACTCATGAGTTAAAGGTTAATACAATAATTGCTTTATTATCACAACAGAGATGTATTATAAAATTGTAAAAAAACAATTTTTCTTTTGAAGAATTATTTCTTTGCAGTAGATTAAAAAAATTATGTCCTTAAAAGATACTATCGAAAACGAATATAAAACTGCTCTTAAATTAAAAGATAAAAATAAAATATCAACCTATAGGTTAATATTGTCATCTATAAAGGATCTAGACATAATTAATAGATCTGGACCCAATAAAAAAGATACAGATGATGAAGATATTAAGAAGCTTTTAAAAAAAATGGTTAAACAACGTGCCGAATCGATTGACATTTATAAAAAAAATAATCGAAATGATCTGTTAGAAGTAGAACAAAATGAATATGATATTTTAACTGGATTTCTTCCAAAGCAATTAGGAGAAGAGGAAACCAAAAAAATCTGTGCAGATTTAATATCTAAACTGGGTGCTAATTCAATAAAAGATATGGGTAAAGTAATGGGTGAGTTAAAGAAAACCCATTCGGATGAAATTGATTTTGCTAAAGCAGGCCCGATGATCAAAGATCTATTAAACAAATAATGAAATATCCAAAAGAATACCTTGATGAAATTAAGACAAGGTTAAAAGTATCTACAGTTGTTTCAAAAACTGTTTCGTTAAAAAAAAGAGGAAAAGAGTTTGTTGGTTTATCTCCATTTAAAAATGAAAAAACCCCCTCATTTACCGTAAATGATGAAAAAGAATTTTATCATTGTTTTGCAACCTCAGAGCATGGAAACATTTTTGATTTTGTTATGAAAATTCAAAATCTTAAATTTGGAGAGGCAGTAAAGCATTTAGCCCAATTAGCTGGAATGCAGCCCTATATGTTTTCAAAACAGGATGAAGAAAGAGAAAAAAAATGGAAAGAGTACCAATCAATTTTTATCCAGTATGTAGATTTTTATCACAATGAATTATTAAAAAATGAGAGTTATTCTATTGCAAGAGATTATTTAAAAAATAGATCTTTAACTAAAGAAGAAGTTAAAAAATTTAAAATTGGATACATAGAAAAAAATCCAAATTTCTTTGAGAAATTAAAAGATAATTATAGTGAGCAAACTTTAGTTGAAACGGGTTTATTTTACTTAGATGAAAAAAAGAAAATGTATGTTGAAAGATTTAGAGGACGATTAATCTTTCCAATCAATAATATCTCAGGTCAACCAATAGCTTTAGGAGGTAGAATAATCGAAAAGTTAGATTACTTGGCCAAATATATAAATTCACCTGAAACAAATTTTTTTAAAAAAGGGTCTAATTTATATAATTTAGATTTAGCTCGAAAACTTTCTAATAAAATGGATCATATCTATTTAGTTGAGGGTTATATGGATGTTGTCGGTTTAAGTAAAAATGGGATTGATAATGCAGTTGCTAATCTTGGAACTTCTTTGACTGATAAACAAATTTTAACTCTTAATCAGTTTTTTGATGACATTATTATATGCTTCGATGGTGATGAAAGTGGTTATAAAGCTGCATTAAGAGCAGCGGAAAACTCTATTAAAGAATTAAAACCAGAAAAAAATATTTCATTTTTATTTTTACCAGACAAGGAAGACCCTGATAGTTATGTAAACAAAAATGGCAAAGCTAATTTTATTGATTTTACTAAACAAAGTAAGCTTTCTATTCATCAATTTATTTTTAGTCATTATAAAAAACAAACAGAAAATAATCCTTCTTCATTAGCAATTTTTGAAAAAAAATTGAGAAGTATTGCAAGTACAATTAAAGATGATTTTATAAAAAAATATGTACTAGAATATTTTTTAGAAAAAATTGCTGAATTAACACCACATTCTTATCAAAATAAGAAAAAATTCTTTGTTAAAAGAACTAAATCTCTAGATACAACAAAAAAGCATTTCAATGAAAGTCAATCATTGACAGGGGTTGAGCTTAAAGAGTTTTCTTTACTGTACTTAGTAATCAATAATTTAAATTTGTTACAAGCAAATATACATTTAATTGAAAATATTAAGTTATTTACTGAAGTTAATAAAAAAATATTTGAATTAATAATTGAGAAACTGAAATCTGGAGAGCAAATTATAATTGAGGATCTAAAGTTAGACAATCAATTGTTAGAAAAGATAAATAAATTTGCACCCATTAAACATATTCTTAAAAATCAAGCTGATGATGATCAAAAAACGATCGAATTGTTAGAGGATATTTCAAGAGATTTAATGAATTATGATCTTGAGTTTAGAATTCAAGAATTAGAATCGAAGTTCTCAGTCGATATGAGCGAGAGCACATTTAATGAGCTAAAAGAGCTCAAAAAAAAGCAGAATCTCAATTAATCTGGATAAATTTGTGATGGATTTTTACAGATTTGACATTATATAAGTCTTTCAACTTTATCGCTGTGGAAAGAATTATTACAAAATCATTTGCTAGATTAATGGGTCGTGGAACCCATAGAGGTTTTATAACGTATGAGGAACTTAGCAAATCATTAGGTAAAAGAAATTTATCAGATGAAAATCTTGCTCAAGCTTTTATCCATATCTTAGATGAAAATATTTCATTAGTTGAAAAAAAATCAGATTTTAAAGTTCTTAGAAAAAAAGAAAATTCAAATAAAGAAGAAGGTAAAACAATTGAAAAAAGTGATGATCCTATAAGAATGTATTTGCGTGAAATGGGAGGAGTTGAGTTACTTTCAAGAGAAGGAGAAATTGCAATTGCAAAAAGAATAGAGGCTGGAAAAGATGTAATGTTAATTGCATTATCACAAAGCCCTATAACAGCACAACAATTTTTTGAGTGGAATGAAAAACTTCAAAAAGATGAAATCTTAGTTAGAGAAATTATAGATATCGACACAAACTATATGGAAGATGAGTCAACTGGACCAAGCGCTAAACAAAAAAATGCTGGTGAAACAGATAAAGAAGATGGTTCTTCAGATGAAGATGACGATTTTAACCCCACTCTTGCTGCAATGGAGACAGAAATTAAACCCAAAGTATTAAAAACAGTTAATACATTAACTAAAGAATATACAAAACTAATTAAGTATCAGAAAGAAAAGTTAGATTGTGTTTTAAATTCTCAAAACTTTACACCTGTAAAAGAAAAAGGTTATGAAAAAATTGTAAATGATATTTTAGAAAATATTAAATCACTTCAACTTTCTCCGTCTGTTTTAGAAGAACTCGTTCAAAAACATTATGTTGAGAACAAAAAAATTATTTCTTTAGAAGGAAATCTTTTAAGACTTGCTATGGATCAAAAAATACCAAGGAACGAATTTATAAAATTTTATGTTGGCAATGAAATAAATCCAAATCTTAAAAAATTTTTAGATACAAATTTAATTTGGAAGCAATTTTTTGCAAAAAATAAAGAGGAATTTAAAAATATTAGAGAAAGACTTATTGAAATAAGTCACAAACAAGGGATTTCAGTTACTGATTTTAAAAAATTAGTGAGTAGAATTCAAAAAGGTGAAAAAGAGTCCAGAATAGCAAAAAAAGAGATGGTCGAGGCTAATCTTAGATTGGTAATTTCAATAGCTAAAAAATATACAAATAGAGGATTGCAATTTTTAGATTTAATCCAAGAGGGTAATATTGGATTGATGAAAGCAGTTGATAAGTTTGAGTATAGAAGAGGATATAAATTTTCTACTTACGCAACATGGTGGATTAGGCAAGCAATTACAAGATCAATTGCAGACCAAGCAAGAACAATTCGTATTCCTGTTCACATGATTGAAACTATAAATAAAATAGTGAGAACACAAAGACTAATTTTAAGTGAATTTGGGAGAGAAGCAACTCCAGAGGAGTTGGCGCAAAAATTAAGAATGCCTCTAGATAAAGTTAGAAAAGTTTTAAAAATTTCAAAAGAACCAGTTTCACTTGAAAAACCTGTTGGCGATGAAGAAGATAGTAGTTTAGGAGATTTTATTGAAGATACAAAAGCTTTAGCTCCATTAGAGCAAGCTATTAAATCTAACCTTGGAGAGGCAACTACAAAAATTTTATCTACATTAACTCCTAGAGAAGAAAGAGTTTTAAGAATGAGGTTTGGTGTTGGTATGAACACTGATCATACTTTAGAAGAAGTTGGTTTGCAATTTTCTGTAACTCGAGAAAGAATTAGGCAAATAGAGGCCAAAGCTCTTAGAAAATTAAAGCACCCAAGTAGATCTAAACAACTAAAAAGTTTCTTAGAAAGTTAGATTGGGCCGTTAGCTCAATAGTAGAGTACTGCATTGACATTGCAGGGGTAGTTGGAGCGTAACCAACACGGCCCACCATTATTGATTTATCTTTAATTGATAACTTGATAGAAATGATATAATTAACAATTGTTTTGGGCCTGTAGCTCAGTTGGTTAGAGCAGTACACTCATAATGTATTGGTCCCAGGTTCGAGTCCTGGCGGGCCCACCAATCATTTCACAAAATACAATAAAACCAAAGTATTTCACTCAACGTAAGTTAAATTTACTCTAACAAATTTAAGAATCCGTGCCAAGAAATTTTTTCATTGGAGCATGAGTGCAGCATTGTGATAGCATTTAAAAAATGAAAAAGAAAATTCCAAACATTTTATCTAACCAAAGACAAGTAGTTTCAAATTTTCTTGATAGAAATGAAGGTCTTATTATAGGAGACACCGAAGATGTTTTGGATATTAAAAATCAATATTTAATAGAAACTTATAAGTTATTAGGTATTCAAAGAAAAATAGAAAAATTAAATCTAGCCTACGGTACAGTTACTGCTGATACTGGTGATGGATATGATGATTTTCACTATTATCCTTTCGTTGAAATTAAAAAGAAGGGTTCAGGATTAAATGATATTTTAAAAAAGAATAACCATCTTCCCTGTGGTTTTTTTTGTATTCATGATTGGGCAAATATAGATAGACGATCATTTGATTTCTATAGTTCTTATCATCAATACACCAATAAAAAAAACCTAGTAAATCAATCAAAGTCACTAGTGGAAGTATTTCTATTTTCCCTTTATCAAATAACCTTAAAACTAATCCCTTTAGAAGCTTAAGTTATTTTGATTCTCGTGATTTGAACCTATTTTCTCTAGGCAAGAATAAAAAATTAGTAATAGAAAAATTAAAAAAATTTGCTGAAAAATCATCATTTAAATTTAAGTTAGATGGATTGTATAAAATAAATGAAGATAAAAAACAAAAGTACAATATTTTAAAATCTGTTTATTTCACATATCCCATGGCCTATTATTCATTCTTGGATTTTGTTAAAGATTTAAAGAAATCTGGTGCGAAAGTTGAATTAGTAAATCCTTATTATAAACCCTTTGAAGAGTATGAAGAAGAAAAATTAAAAGCATTTCAAAAGGAGTTAAATTTAATAAAGAAACAAAAAAATAAGAAAAAGGGACTTGGTGATGTAATTAAATGCCAGGTCGAAAATGGTATCTATAACGTTTATCATACAGATATAAGAAGTGAGGCTGGCGAATATGATAGTAGCAGTGATCAGCAGATCTCATCAGCTGTGTTGGTAATAAATAAAGAAATTTAAATGGGTGAAAAAGTACTTAGATAATTTGTAATTATTTAATTTGTATTTTATTGACCATCTTAATTTACCACGTTATACCATCACCACATGGCAAATACTAAATCAGCAATTAAGAGAATTCGAAGAATATCAAAGCAAACTGCTGTTAATAAAGCTAGAAAAAGCAGATTTAGAAATGCATTAAAAAAAATGAATGCATTGATCGATGCAAAAAAGAAGGACGAGGCTTTAAAATTTTTACCAAAATTAAACTCGGAGCTTATGAAAATTGCTAAAACTGGAATAATTAAAAAACAAAATGCATCTAGAAACGTTTCCAGAATTACAAAAAAGATATCAGCAATTTAATTATTTAATCAAAGTTTAAATTAATATTTAGTAAACCACTGCGGGGGCCATGGGGGTACTGGGTATAGGATATATGTGCTTATGCTCAGAATATTTGGTTAACTGTTAACCACTTATATTCTATTTTTTGGATTAAGTTTTTTTACCAATATAGCAACCTAGTAATTCACCAGGTTCAGAAATTTCAGATATACTTTTAAAGAGAATTGGTACAAATACTACTTCATAAACACCATAAATACCGTTTGGAATTTTAAACTTCATAAGTTTTTTTTTCTTTATTCTATCCTGAATAAACAAATTTATATTTGATGAAAATTTTTTAGATATATCTTCATTTTGTGGCACACAACAAAATACCAGGTAATCTTCTTCAATATTTATTATTCTTGTTTTAGATCTTTTAAATTTAACTGCTTCATCAATAAAATCACTAGTGCTTTTATTACTTGAGTTAATAAAAAAACTGATCTCTTTGTTTGTTTTTAATTTGCTAGTAACTTTCTCAATATTTGGCGAAAATCCATCTTGATCATTATTTAGTAAATAAATATTTCCTTCACGTAAATTTACTTGATCTAAAATATGACAATCACCATATGACCCAACATTATCTGCAAAATCACTAGAAGATAATCCATCAAAAATATTTAAGTCCTTTAAATTTTTTAAGATGCTTAAGCTACTAACTATTGTGAGCTCATTATTATCACAATTTAATTTTATATTACGTAGACTATGTTTATTTTTACTTTTTTTACCGATTGTCCACACAGGCTTCATACAGCTAATCTAGCTTAATTTTTTAATAAAGACATCTAAATTAAGAAAAATATATTATGGTTAACAAAAAGAAAAATAGCACAAAATTTCAATGTCCCAAATTTCAGTATCCTAAATCAGAAAGTTCTCTTGATTTGATAAACTTTGTAATTTTTTCAAAATATGTTTTTGATAATCTTTGATTATAATCTGATAATAATTTATATTTTTGTTCATCGAATTGTCCTGTAAATGTTCCATCCTTATCTATAAAAGGCATATTTAAATCACTAAGATACTCAACAACTTCCCTATAACCACCTCTTTCAATAGGTCTTAACTTTCTTTCAAACTCTAATAAAAATAACTTTAAATTCTTTTTTACATTTAAATTCCCGTCATACTTTCCTTCAATTAACTCCCAATTATTATCTCTGGGTCTCTTTATATGTGTAATAAAGGTAAGATAATCATCTTTATTTGCCACTCTGACTGTAAATTTTCTTCCATAAAAGTTGCTTATGTCTGGTAGACCCAATCTACAAGTAATTGGATCATATTCTTCTTTGGATAACATTGTATTTTTGATTTTACTAATTTTACTTTTTGGACTTTCACCCTTACTTTTATTGCAAACAATTACTGAATAATATGCTTCATCTCTATTATTTGTAAGTGGCAGCCCATTATCTCCAAGTATTAAAAAGGTAAGTATTTCTCTTTCACCTTTTGGGTATTTTTTAATATCTGATTTATTTAATATGGCATCGTATTCGCCTGGAGGGCAGTTTGTATAAGCTGTAAATCTATTTATTTCTTGTTTCATTTAATATTCTATTAGTCTTTGAAAATTATTAATCAATAGAACATAAGTTGTACGATATTGATTATTAGCAAGTGTTATTAGTATTTTTGATTAAATGAGTCAGTATGACTCAAGTTCGTAGTTAGTCTTATAATTAGGTAATATGTTAATATGGTAATATGGTAGTTCTGTTAACTACAGGTAATCAAAATATTTTAATTTAAACTTTGTAGGATAAGCTCTGTATTCTTCTTCACAGCTTTCTACAAACCATTCATAATCTATTTGTAGTCTTATCTTGTCCCTAATTTTTAAATCCAAGAACCTGTTGTAGTGTTCACCAAACTCCAAAACATACCTTTCATCTGCACACCTTTCAAAAATCTCAGCTGTAATTTCATCTAAGTCTTTCTGATATAGCTTATTTTTTAGATTAAAAGTTATGGGTTTAGATTTTGATTGCTTTTCACAGTCCTCGTAAAACCATTGGTATACTTGGTTTTGATAAATCTTTGATTTTACATGCATGGATAAGTAGTATCTGAATTTATCTCCAAATTGACGTACAAATAAATCATCTGCACAAACTTCATACATTTCTACTTTTATATTTTCGTCAGTTTTTTCAGATAAACTAGGACTGGTGATGAGTATAAAAGAAATTAAAACAATTAAGAATTTTTTAAACATTAAAAATAAACTATTTTATTAATTTACCCTCTTTAAAAGTTCCCTCTATTACTTTCCCCATAGCATCAACAAATTTACCTTGTCCATGGAATTTATCATTTTTAAAACCACCCTCATATGTCGTACCATTGGGATTAATGTAGTATCCTTTGCCATGCTTTTTATCTTCTTTAAATTCTCCTGAATATTTTTCACCGCTGGGCTGTGTTAATGTTCCTTTTCCATTCATCTTACCGTTCTTCCAATCACCTTTGTATCTCAAACCATCTACCCAAATATATTCTCCAACCCCATCAAACAAATCGTATTTAAATTCACCTTTATAAATATCTCCGCTTTTATATTTGATTGTTCCATATCCATGTTTTTTTCCTAATTGATATTTTCCCGAATAAACATCTGTAACTTCATTTATAACTTTCTCAACATGATCTAAGACTAAAGCTTCCTTATGATATGATTGGTAATAACTTTTTGATAATATCAAGCTGCCACTAGGTTTGTAATATGGAGGATGTTTAGATTTAAAAAAGTCATCGTCAATACGCTTGTCTTTAAACATATAGTCATATTCTTTCTCAATATATCTGTCTAAAATTTTCATGTAATAATCTTTCTTATCTGAAATTTTTTTGTAATTTTTCTCTGTAATGGTATCTAATATAAAAACACTATCGTGCATGTTTGATCTAAACTCAGTGTTGATAAGTCTGTATTTTTTGTCCTTAGAACAATAAAGAACATATGCTTCATTCCACATAGTATCCTCGTAAATCATGCAGTCATACCAATTTATAATTTTAAAATGGGGTTTAAGTTTTAGAAAAAATTCTCCACTATAAATTAATGGAGCTAAATAATTTCTAAAATGCTCTTCCTCGTCATTAATTTCATTATACCCTTTAACACATTTGGTTATTTTTTCTGCTAAGTCATAGACGAGTTCTGGTTTCCAATTATTTAAAATGCTTAAAAGTTTATTGATATTTAAGTTTTTAAAAAAATGAGTAATTTTTCTTTTGTTTTTGGTTTTTTTATTTTCAACAACTTCTATATCTTTGTTAACCTTCACCGTCTTCATAACGTATTTACAAATCTGACATGTTTGTTTACCAGCTAAAATCTTTGGAATTTTGAGTAATTTAAAATTATTATCGCAATGTTTTGTTTCACATCTTACGTGTTCATAAATTGTTTTATTAGTTGAATTTTTTTTCATTTCTTTAAATCATATTTCACTTAACCATTTAGGCCAAGATCTTGAATTGATATCTCTTTTAAGCTTAAATTCTTTAACAATAATCCTTAGTATTTCTGTTTTTTTGTAACCTTCTCTATATAGTTCTTTTGCTCTTTTGATTTTATCGTTCTTCAGTTTTTGAACCTGTGGATTATATTGAACTAAGTTAGTTTTATCTCCACCCACATTTCCAATTGCTCGTTTATTTCCTTCCATTCCTTTTGATCGTTTTTCTTCAAGAATTTTAGTAAGTTTTTTTCTATTCCTAAGTGCTTCTTCGGCTTTAAGTTTATTAGGAAAAATCTGCAGCCCTCTAAATTCTTTGGGTATATTACTGTTAGGTGTCTGAGGTGTTGAGAATAATATTTTATATTGTCCGTTTAAATTATTTTTATTTAATGGTCTAATTTTATTATGATTACTCATTTATTTTTCTGCCCAAAGTTTTTTAAAAGTATCGATTTTTTCTTGATTAACATTTTGAAAAACCCAAACTTTAGTATTGTACTGATTTAAAACTTTATCATAAGTGATCTTTGATTTTTCTAAACATTTAACAAAGTGAAGTCCTTTTTTCCTACGACCCTCTGGTTTATGAACCCCATCTCCACCAGTATTTTTATCATAGCTAGATATTGGAGTTGTGCCTCTTTTTAGAAGTAAGCTAATATATTGTTTAGTTCCAAGGCCAGTCATTTTTCCAAACTCTTCAGTACTAACTTGACCTCTATCTAAATTATATTCCCGCTCATAATTTCCAGAACCAATAAATTGTTTTTCTTTGATTTTTAATAATTCTGTTTTTGTTTCTGCTTTAAAAATCTTTCCAGATGAAGTTTGTTTCCAGCACCATAAATTTTCAGTAATACTAAAATAAAAACTATTTTTATCGTATCTATCCATTACTTTTCACTTTTAATTTTAAATAATAATAGCTTACAAAAATTATTTATTAATCTCATTTCGTGAATTGTATTCGCTGAAGCTAATAAAAGATTAGGATTAAATAAAATAATTGCCACATTCTGCGCTCTAGAAATTGCTACATTTAATCTATTTCTGTTAAAGAAAAAATCCTTATGTCTTGGAAGATTTTCTGCATCAGAAGATGTCATAGAAATAAAAACTACTTTTGCTTGTTGACCCTGAAATAAATCGATTGTTCCAACTCTTGTTTTCTCTGAATATTTTTTTAGTAATTTTTGTTTAATGTTATTCGTTTGAACATTAAAGGGTGCTACCACCATTATATTTTTGATATCTATTTTATCTTTACCATCCTCATCTTCAAAATCCTTACCCATAATTTTTGTGTAATAATTATGAATGATTTCAGCTTCTTCGTCTGATCTTTGCGAATTTCCAAAATGATCGGTTGGAATAAAAAATATACCCTGATCTTTAATGTTATTAAGACCCAGTTTAACAGATCTTTTTTTTGTTATTTCATGTGGTACTAGCCTAGAATCGTAAAAACTATCAGAAATATACTTGCATATTTCTTTATTTAATCTTCTTGTTTCCTTTAAAAAAATACCTTGTTCTGGAGGAATAGTATCTCGATCTTCTAGAATATAATCTAATGAACTTAACTTAGCATAGCCATCATGTGTCCCTTTTATTGGTTGGGATAATTGCATTTGATCTCCTATTAATACTAAATTTTTAGAGGAGGTTGCCATCGCTATAGTGTTTGCTAATGAAACTTGTCCAGCTTCATCAATAAATAAATAATCTAGTTTCTGGTTCATTCTAATATTTGAAAAAAACCAAGCTGTTCCAGCAAATAATGAGAATTTACTGAAATCTATTGGCTTATCTTTTATCCAATCGATAATAAATTTTCCCTCGAAAAGATTTGTACTACTGCTTTTCTTCAGACCTTTAAACTCAAACTTTTCATTTATCGCTTGTTCTTCGATTGCAGATAATAAAGTTTTAATCGCTTCATGAGAATTACTGGATACACCAACTTTTTTACCTTCCTTCATTAGCTCGATAATTATTTTTGCACTGTTGTAAGTCTTCCCAGTTCCTGGAGGACCTTGAATACTTAAGCAAGTTTTGTTCATTTGCTTGATAACTTTTATAGATTCTTCTGTAATATCTTTACTTTCATCAATAAGTTTTTCACCTGGTTTAGTTTCTTTAAGATCAGGATTTCCTCGATTAAGAAGATCAATTATACACTTGTAATTACTGCCTTTAACATTAATGTAATTTTCAACAAATCTATTTAGTGCTTGTTCAAGAACTGCTATTTGCGCAGGACCTCTTCTGCTTAATGATAAGACGCTAGGCATCTCTCCTAATGTTTGATATTTTTTTTCTGTTATTTTTATTTTTACAATATTTTTACTTGGTGAATCTTCAATAATATCAGTAATAGATCCAATAGATAAATTTTGATGAGCATTATAAACTGAAGAATCTTTCTTTAATTTATAATCTTGATCATTAAACTGATAAGTGAAGACATATCCTTTCTCAACTTTCTCTGGCTTGTTTGATTTTAAAAAACAATTACCAATACATTCAGGATCTTCCTCTAATTCATCATGAGTTTTATCCATTCGATCAAATGTTTCCCACCATTCTGGTTTGATTTCTCTTCTATGGAAACCAACTAAGTTTTTGATAGTTTCTGTTAGAGAGTTTTTTGAAATTTCTTTTTTCTTTAAAGATTTTTTAAGTTCAACTTCAATTTTTTCCCAATCCTTTTTTTCTACAGATCTTTTTTCTGTTTCCTCAGTAATTGAAAACCATTCAATACTTTCTGGTTTGATCTCCACTAAAAATTCTCTTAGATGGTAAGTAGATACACAGTCTTCTTTGTTGTATTCTATGATATCGTCTTTAGTCTTTTTGTCTTTAGAGGATAACCAAAAGTCATAGAGTTTAACACTATCTTCTGCCTTCTTGACATCTGCTGATCTTTTAAATCCATACAAAACATCTTCGATAGTTTTTAAAGACATATCTTTTTCAGTTGTTCTAACGCATTGGTTTATTATCAAAAATAGATCGACAAATTTTTCTCCTCTTAAAAGAGTGTCTACAAAGTTACTTCCTTCAGGAAAATCAGAAGAGAATAGGGAAGCGAGTTGTCTAAGTGATCGTTTCTCATATGAATTATAGTGATAGATGTGTGCTTTGGGGTATTTTTTAAAATGGTCTTTAAAGAAGTTGATCAGTTCTATGAAGTTTTCTTGCTCATATTTCTTCTTAAAATCTTTAGCCCAGAAGTACTTAAATTCCATGCTTTTTTTACCTTTAAAATATATTCCGTGTAGATATTCAAATCCTCTTCCATCTTCTTGTGGGTATCCCTCAATATCAAAGAATAAATCACCCTCATCAGGCCTAGGTAGTTTGTAAAAACCTTTTCCTTTATCAGGATCCAAAACAATATATTTGCTTTTTCCAGTTTCTCTCTTTTCCTCCTGAAGCTGTGCTTGAGATATTCTATCTTTGAGAGCTTGTTTATTAATCTTAACCTTAATCTTTTCAGGATTAGTTTCTGCTAATTTTTTAACTGTATTAATTCCAACTTTTTTTAGTTTTTCTATTTGCGATCTATTTATCTTAGCAACCTGATTAATATAATTATCATCAACCCATATCTTTTCGCACTCTTCTGTGTAATCACAAACACTACAGTGTGAACATTTTTCAGGATAAACTTTTTCTTTGGTAATATTCTTTAAATATTTGTCGAAGTTTTTTTTTGTAAAATTATAAAAGTCTATAAATTCTTTTGGTTTATATTGATGAGTGATATCTGCACCATCTATCAAATACATTTTATCTGGAAGAATTCCTTGAATTTTACTTAACATAGAAGAGTAGGCGGTAATTTGATAGATATGTCTTGGTCTTGGTTTCCTGCTTACTTTTGTATCGTATACTTCGTAGCTAAAATTTCCAAGATCAGAAGCAGTATCAACTTTAATTAAAAAGTCTGCTTCACCTCTAAAATCTCCTTCAATTAAATATGCGTGATAAATAAGATCATAACCTTTATTAATAGCCTCTAAAGTTTTTTTGTTTCTTTCTTCTTCTGTTAGATCTTGTTTGATTGAAATATTTTTTTTGTAATATTTTTTTAGAAGATCAAAATGTTTTTTTTCGTGCTTAATACCAAATTCTTTCCAAAGTTTTTGATCTATACTTTCTTGGTTTCTTTTAATTTCCTTGTATAAAAATTTTATTTCGTTTTGTATTAAATATTTGCAACTTACGAAATTATTTAGATCACTTGGTGAAGTTAAAAACTTTTTATTTTTGATTTTCATTCTTCTTTAATTCTTTACTTAGAACTTTGATCTCAATTTCATTCTTTTTATAGTCATGAATAATTCTTAAATATCTATAAAGTCTAAGTAAATTATAGGGAATAAAATAAAAATTAATAATAAATCTGAGTAATGGTTTTGATTTGTAGTATTCTTCATTTGTTTTCTTTGAAATTCTTTTATTTGCTAAGTATACATCAATATTTTGTTTCCACTCTAAGCAATACATCAGTCTATCTTTAATACTATTTTCGAATTGATATTTCATATTAAGTACTTTGCTATTTGCCTATAACATTCAGGCCTTACAGATGATTTTCCAATTATTTTAACCTTGCCGTTTTTAAAATAATAAATCCAATAATAATGTTGATTATTCTCCTCATCATAAATTTCTTCTATTCTAATCTCTGTAATCTTATCCATTAATTCTTATAGTTTTTGTTTGATTTAACCATGATGCTAGAGAAAGGAGATCTACTAGAAAGACGAAAGCTAGCATCATGGTTTTAATGATCATAGTTGACAATATATGTTGTTTACGATAAATGTCAATAGTGTAAACAATATAAAATGAAAAAAAGCCATAAAATATATGATGAATACAATATAGACCTGGAATTGGAGGATTCTAACCCGTTATATAAATCTTGGAATGACAAATGGCTAGATTACTTGAAAAATTTAAATGGGCTTTATGAAAACCAATCACTGAAAAATATTAAATTTAATATTGTGGAGCATTACACTGATGATGGTTTAGAAAAAGGTGATTTTGATCCTTCAAGTAATGAGATTATTAGAAATGGTCAAGATTATAAGGTTGTTGATCTATTTAGTGACGACTACAAACAACTTTTCTTAGAATTTATAAACTTAAGATTAAGTGTTTCTAGTGTTGAAAGATTTATAAATAAATATGGAACTCTTGGATCTCCAGTAGTTCAGATAAAATATTCAGAACAAGGAGAAAATGAATATAAAAATAACAACATTATTCAAGGAGAATTAATACAATGTTGGTATGTTGAAATTAAAAACCTTCAATCATTATTAAAAAACTATCAATATTATATCGAAAAGGATTACAAGAAATTAAATGAAAAATTCAAAATTATTCAAAAAGGAGAAAGAAATTATTGGAGCTTTAAAGAGACTGAAAATTTAGATGAAAAATTTCCACTAGTTATTAATTTCTTTTCCAAAAATTATAATTATCCAATAACTATTAACAACAAAACAGTGGATATAAATAACGAAAATGTTGATAAAATATTCACTGAATATTCTATTGAAGTTATTAAAAAGTTTTATTCTGAGAGAACTAGAGCTTATATAGATGCGAGTAATAATTGGTTTAATACTAAATTTGAACCCAAAGGTTTAATTGGTTTCATTTGGCACCAAGCTATAAAGTTAATTGAGGATAAAAATCAAATTAAGAATTGCAAATATTGTAGGAAAGAATTTGTTATAGGACAGGGTTTAGCTAGAAAAGATAAAGAGTTTTGTTCTGTATCTCATGCTGTATTGAGCAAGAGAGAGAATAATTTTACAAAAGATATATCTAAAATTTTTATCAAAAAAGGTTATGAAATTAGATCTCAAGAAAAAAACAGTGCATTTGATTTTATAGTGCTTAAAAACAAGAAGAAAATTTCAGGAATAAGTATTAGCTTATCAGAAAGCTTGGATAGCAAAAGCAAAAAATGGAATTTTTTAATTCAGAAAAAAATTAAAGAACCTATGTTGTCAGAGGATTTACAGTCTGCTTATTTAATAAATAAAAACTTAGATTGTTTTTTGTTTAATAAAAAAAATAATAACTTTAAAAAATTAAAATCTCCTATGGAGCATGACTCTTTAATTAAATTTATAAAAAGTAATGAAAAAGAAACTAAAAACAAATAAAAAGCTAATAAACCTTTTAAGACACGAAACGCCCAAACAGCGTCAAGAGTTTCTTAATGAAGTAGACAATGTATTGTGTGAGGTTTTTGGGCTTGAATACAAAGATCTCCCATGGAGAAACCTAAATTCTTGCGACAAAGAGTGGGATGAATATGTGCAAAATTTAAGACTAGCTATATCAAAAACTCTTGAGGAATTTAACAAAAGGAACAGGGTATTACATTAATCATGGGCAGAAATTTAATTCATTTATGCTAGGATTGTTTAATGAATAAGTTGCAAAACAAATATTTAAACCTCTTGGAGGTTTACAGGGACGAAGTTTCAGAGGCTAATTATCCTTATAGTGAAAAGTCTGGTCAGTATCCCGAGAAACATCCTTTTGAGGATGCACCAGCTGAAATCCTTGATGATGAGGAATTTTTGCTTGATTGTTTTGAGCATGATTACGCTGAATGTTTTAAATTTTGTTCCTATAGATTAAGAAATAAAAAAGATTTTGTAATGCAAGCATTGAAATATGCTGGCCCTGAATATGATCAAATTGGCGACAATTTAAAAAATGATTTTGATATAATTAAAAGTTTCAAAGTAAAAGATTTTTCAAAATTTGGTTATGACAACATAAAAGATGAAAAAAAACTCTTACAACTTATTCACAAATCTAATTACAAAGAATATACAAATTATCACTGGTTGTCTGTATATGGTGTAAGTAAAAAAAAGAATTTCTTTTTAAATTTATTAGATAATTCCTACAATGCAGAATTTTGTTTAAAATGGGCTGACAATTCCCTTAAAAATGATTTCAATTTTATTAGTAAATGTATTTCTAAAAATGCAAGATCAATTAAATTTGCAAATAAAAATATAAATAAATTTGAAAAATTAGTTTTAAAAGCGATTAAAAAAGATGGTGAAATTTTAAAATCACTTGGAAGTCAATTTCTTAATAATAAAAAAGTAATTTTATTAGCTGCTGAAACTAATGGTGAAGTTTATAAATATATAAATAAATCTTTAAGAAACGATAAACAAATTGCATTCAAGTGTCTCTTAAAAGATCCTCAAATGCTAAGATTGGCAAATAAAAAATTTAAAGCAAACAAAAATTTAATCTTAAAACTTATTAAAAAAGATTTTAAATGTTTTAAGTATATTGATAAAAAACTGAAATCAGATACTCAAGTTTTAAAAACAGTTATTTTAAACACATCCTTTGGAAGTGGAGATGAATATAAAATTCCCTCAAGCTATTTAAGCAAACTAGGAAATAGAAATTTAATCAAATTTGCTATTAAGAAAAGTGAATGGTGGTTCAATAATCTATCGAACAAATATAAAAATGATAAAGAAATTGCATTACTTACAGTTAAGAAATCTGATTATCAATACAAATATGTTGGTGAAAAATTAAAAAAAGATAATGATATTTTAGAAGCTGCCGCTCAAAACTTTTTAAAGGGTTCTCTCACATTAAAAAATAAGAAAAGACAAAAAAATAATATAAATGATTTAGATAGTATTAGCGTTGGTTTGTTAGATAGAGATTTATATTGGTATATTTTTTATAAAGTAAATTCGCATAAGCTAAATGAGAAAGAGTATGTAGAGGCTAAGAGAATTAGAAGCGACATTACATTTAATAATGATGATGTAGTCTATTATACTGGTGAAATGGTAGGTGGAAGACCACATGGTAAAGGGTATGCCACTAATGAGGAGAGTGAGTGGGCCGATGCTGCTTTCCCATCTACTTATGATGGTGATTGGTTAAATGGATTACCTGATGGTAATGGAGAATTGAAAGAATTTAAGGCAAACCATTATCCACCAAATGGAAAAGTTGAAGGTCATTATATTGGTCCTTTTAAAAATGGAGAGAAAGATGGGAAGGGAAAAGAATTACTTTACAGACACGATGAGCGCAAAACTAAATGGAGAAAAGTAGAATATAAAAAAGGAAAACTCATCAAACACCAATGACAGTATATCATCATCGTTCTGCCCAGATAGTTTCCGATAGAATTTTATATTCATGGAGAAACCAAAATCAGTGGATGAATCCTTTTGTTTCAAATAACACTCAAGCTATAGCAAGTCCAAATAATTTTCCATCTCCTGATGCCTTGTTTCAAGACAGACAAAAAAGAACAAAAATTGCTCTTGAGTTTAAACCTTATACTGAAACAAAAAGAGGTATTATGACTGGTGTAGGGCAAGCAATAGCATACTTAAACAAATCTCACGCTTCTATTTTAGTATGTTCATCCAAGGTAGAAGATTTTGATATTGGAGATTATTTAAAAAAAACTTTTAAGAAATTTATTTATGGAAAGTTGCCAATTGCTTTATTTACCTATGACGGAGAAAAATTGGAAAATCTAAAGTTATTGGTAGATATTGAGCCAAGTCTTTATAATTCAGAAATAATATCTAAAATGCCATTCAGAGGTTCTGGAAATCCATATTTTGCTTTCTGGAGAGATTTACCTATAGATGGGTTTTATAAATTAGCCAAATCCTCTATCGATGTTTCATCAAATGATGAAAGAAGTGAAAAAGTTTGGGATGAATTTTTCTTCAAATATTACGCACCACCAGAAACTTTGAGAACATTGGATGATAAAAATTCTAGAATTTATTTTGAAGATATGGAAAGAAAAATGGTGCCTTTTTCCACAAGAAAAAGAACTCTTAGATCTGAGGTTAAAGAGGAGAAAATTACCTTAAAACAGGCTCTTAAGAAATTAGAGGATCATGGTTGGAGCAAGGAAGTAACAGATAATAACTATAGAGATTACAAAAAAAATCATTTTAATTTCATGAACCATAATAATTTATGGGATGAAGACTTTAATTTAACTCCATTAGGACAGAGATTTGTTGAAAGATATGAAGCTAATATTAACTTTCCAAAAAAATTAATAGATGAAATGGCACAAATTTTATTGGTTGAGGGAAAACATCATAATCTTATTGAGGAGATTAAAGAAATTACATCTGATAATCTATCTGAAGATAGTCTAGATGATGAAGAAAAATACTTAGAAAATATATATAACGAAATGAAAAAGAGAGGTCATGTTGCAACTAATCCTAATAGAAAAACATCTGGTACCAGAGATTATCTGAGATCTGAAAAACAGCTCTGGGCTAGAATGGGGTTAATAAAAAAAACAACTTCTAACCGTTATTTTTTTCAAGATGAAGGTTACATTTTCAACAATAGTAAAATTGAAAAGCTAGTTGATAATTTTTATAAAAATTATGGGGATGTGAATTCTAAACTTACCTTTGACCAAAGGGTAATTAATTAGATTGTTTTTCTTTTTGTTCGTAATATTTTTTGTCTAAAATACTGTAATCAGCTAATTTACTTTTTGTGTTTGGTTTCCAATTATTGGATATAGTTTTTAAAATTGTTTCCCCAATTCTTTGAGCAACTAAGCAAGGAAAAGCATTTCCTACTTGAATACATTGATCTTTTGATGAGCCAACAAATTCAATTTCATCTGGAAATGTTTGAAGTCTAGCCGCTTCTCTCGCAGTAATGAGTCTATTTAACCAAGGATGAATTGGAAATGCATTATGTCCTGGTACTAATGTTATAGAAGGTTCATTTCTGTGCAATCTTCTATAAACATGGCTAAAGTTTTTAATTTTTTTGCCAGTGTATTTTGCGTATTGAAGTTTTTTTGGAAGTTTATCTACTTCCATTTTTTTTCCTTCTTCTACGTAAGAATACCTTTCTGTTATATCCTCTGAGTGTTTCATTGGCTCATGATTTGAAAAATGTTTTTGGCTAGCTTTGTTTGCAAGATCAGAAATAGCCTCACCTACAGTCCTATAAGGTAACTGCCATTCCTTTGGTTCTAAAAAGTATTTTGGTTTTGGCCATGGTATGATGTGACCTGTATTATTTGCAATTAAGATAAATCTTTTTCTTTTTTGAGGCACACCATAATCAGCGGTATTTACTATTCTGTAATCAAAGTTTTTATAATTTAATTTTTTTAATTTTTTCTTTATGAAATCAATATAGATACCACCACCTAAATTTAAAATTCCATTAACATTTTCCATAATTATCCATTGAGGCTTAATTTTTTCGATATATTCAAAATAAGTTTTAACTAAGTCATTTCTATCATCATCTAATGGGTTGTATTTTTTAGTATTTTTAAATCTCCTTTTACCAAATATTGAAAAACCTTGGCATGGAGGCCCCCCAACAACTAAATCAATTTTTTTCCCATCTAATTGATTAAATATTTCATTTTTAATATTTTTATTTCTTACATCACCATGAACAAAATTTATATTTGGAAAATTTTTTAAGTGAGTAAGCCTAACATTTTTATCAAAATCACTCGCTAAAACACAATTCATTCCAGCATTTTTTAGTCCAATAGAAATGCCACCAGCACCTGAGAAAAAATCTACAAAATTAAAATTTGTTTTTTTACTTTTCGCTTTTGCAAAGTTAATTACGTTAAGACTGTTATTTTTTTCTAGAATTAAATTCAAGCTTTCCTTATGTAAATCTTTAGAATGTTTTGTTATTTCATTAGCAATTTTACTTGCTAATAACGGAGGAACTGCATTTCCTACTAATATACATTGTTTTCTTCTTGTACCTTCAAAAATATGATTATCAGGAAAAGTTTGAATTCTAGCTGCTTCTCTTGGCGTTAAACTTCTATTGAGAGTAGGGTGAATTGGAAATGCATTATTACCCGGAACTAAAGTCTTTGAAACTTTTTTTCTATCTAATCTTTCATAAGTACTTCCAAAATTAGATCGTCTAATCTCTTTAGGAAGTTTTTCAGGAGAAGGTAGTTTGCCTCCCTCTGGTATCAGTTTATATCTAGAAACTACAGTTTCAGAATGATTTAAGATAATATGATTTGAAAAAGAAGTATCTTTTTTAGACAAATCATTTATCGCTTCCCCAACATTTTTAAAACTTTTCAGTTTGCCAACACCACCAATCGAACTTTTTGGAAATTGAAAGTTTTTGTCTGACTTTGTTCCAAAAATAAAAACTCTTTCTCTTATCTGAGGCACACCAAATTCAGAGGATTTTAGTATTTTAAAATGAATATTATAGCCACAAGAAGCAAAACCATTTACAGTTTTTTCAAAAAACCTCCCTTCATACATTGTTTTAAAACCTTTTACATTTTCAAATAGGAAAAATTCTGGACTTAAATCTCTAACTAATTTTATATATGAATTAAAAAGTTCATTTCTTGGGTCAGAAGATATTTTATCTCCCATTGCTGAGAAACCTTGGCATGGTGGGCCACCAATAATCAGATCAGGTTTAATATTTTTTGTAGCTTTTAGAATTTCTTTATAATCAAGTTGTCGTATATCCTTTTTAATAAAGGGTATATTAGGGTAGTTTTTATGATGAGTCTTTTCAGCATCAGCGTCTATATCTGATGAAAGCAAACAGTTATATCCAGCATTTTCAAAACCAATTTGAAAACCACCTCCACCTGAAAATAAGGATATAAAATTAAGTTTTTTTGTCATTGAATCACTCTATATTTAATATCATTAAATTAAGTTTAATCTAAATAATCTTCTTAGATATCAACCAAAAAGTTAGTTGCTATTTATTTTGTCAGAAATATCCTCACATTTGAGATTATTGTATACACTTAAAAGCATTCTTGGATCAGAATGACCTGAAATATACATTGTTTCAGCCACAGTCAGTTTCTTATCTTTCATGAAGTTTGTCAGGGCCTGTCTTCTAAGATCATGAAATCTTGCATCTTTAATATTATAAAATTTGCAAAGTTTATTGAATTGTTTACTTACCGCCATACCAGATAATTCAAAAGGCAAAACTACATTATTGAGAATTTCTAAAGCTTTTGCTGTTAAAGGTATCTTTCTAGGCTTTGTTTTTGTAACTGGAATAAACAAACTTTTATTAATTATATTTTCCCTTTTAATTCTTAGTATTTCACCTTGCCTCATACCGGTTTCTAGAGCAATCTGAATTATCGATTTAAGTTTTTCTGAAGTTTTATTTCCGTAAATTAAAAGTTTTATTTCTTTATCAGTAAATCTTCTATCCCTTGGTTCTGGTAATTTTGGTTTGCTAATATCCAAAACTGGGTTCTCTATCTTAAAACCCCATTCTTTTCTAGCTATAGAAAATAGATGAGAAATTATTGCTAATCGTCTTTTAACTGATGAAGGATGCAAACCTTTTAATGCTCTGTCTCTATATTGTGCAATAATACTGTTGTTAATTTGGTTTAATTTAAGATTAATAAAGGGTTCTTTTAGAAGATATTTAATTAGCTTGTTCTCCATATCTTTAGATCTTTTATGGACAGTAACTTCATCTCTGTATCTAATTAAACAATCCTTAAATAAGGGATAATTAATTTTTAAAATATCAATTTCTTCTCTGAAGTATTTAAGCTCTATATTTTTAGCCCAAATTTCTGCATCCTTCTTTACTACAAAAGTTTTAGTTGTTGTTGGATGTCCTTTTATTCGAATTACACACTGCCATTTACCAAGTCTTTTTCTAAAGTACGCCATATCATTCCTCCAATTTTGAGTACGAGAGTGAGTACTTGCGGTTACTTAGTTAAATTAATTATTGTTTACCTGTGAAAATTGGGATGGTGCAGTACACTCATAATGTATTGGTCCCAGGTTCGAGTCCTGGCGGGCCCACCAAATTAGTTGTTGGCAAATTTTTCTAGAGCTTCATACAGTGCATCAATATCACCATCGTTAGAATTTAAAATAGATGCAAATTCCTCTTTCTGTGTTCTTGCTAAACTTAGTCCTTCTATAATTAAATCTCTAATCAAAGGATTGTCGGGATTTTTAGTATAAATTCTCCAATCAATTTTAATTTCTGGTCTGTCAGATGTTGCAACTAATATACTTTTAACAATTGTATAATTTTTATTTAATACATCTTTATCTTGAACATTTATTTTAGGATTTGAATATTCCGACAATCTACTTGAAAAACTTTTTAAAAAATAATCCTCAAACAACTCTAAATATTTATTTTTTTGATTGTCATCAAGATTTTTTCTTACTGAACCAAGAGAATAAAAACCTACTCCTTTTATATCTACCGTCTCTTTTGCTATTACTTTAAGTTGATTTATTTTTTCTTCTTTTGAAATATCTTTTGAAAGAACTTCTGATGCTCTATTTACAGTTGACTGAACAAATACATCAGGTTCAATAGAATGAGAATTACTTGTTAGTAAGTTTAACAAGAGTAGCAATATCAATAGTTTTTTCATGAATTAATATTTTTTGATTATTTGTTCTCGATTTCTTCCCAATCTTCATCATCTTCATAAATGACGTCAATATTTCCTCGTTGATTGTTTTTAATTTTATTTTCTCTATCCTGTAAGTATAAACTTCTGACTGATGCGTAAAAATCTATTGAATTTTCTTCAAGATTTTCAAATGATTCAATATTGTTAGCTCTAAACTCAACACCGCTAATCGCCTTTGAGGTTATGTATAGACCTTCACTTAAAAATTCATTGTTTCCATGTATTGAAGCATTATACCAAGGATCACCACCCATTACATTTGCAAAAGATCCTGTTGTATCTCGAATAGTAGAAGGACCTAAAACTGGAAGAACTAAATAGCAACCTGGACCAAAACCCCATTTACCTAAAGTTTGACCATAATCTTCTTTTTCATATTTTGGAAAACCCATTTTATTAGCAACATCAATTGTACCTAATAGTCCCACGGTTGTGTTAACTGCTAATCGAGCTGAATTTATAATTGCAGTCTTAATGTCTCCCTGTAAAACATTATTAGGAATAGTGACAAGAGTAGATAAATTTCTTACTGCATTAGAAGTTCCTTTTTGAACATTATCTGGAAGTTTTCTATAACCTTCTGCAATGGGTTTAATCAATGCCTTATCAAGACCTTGGTTGAAAGCAAATGTTGCTCTATTTAACTTTTCAAAACAATCTTTTATATTTTGAGCTTCAGATTTATTTTTTTCTAAAGCCAGTTCTCCGTCTGAACCTGCATTAGCATTAAATGTAATTAAGAATAGAGAAAATAATAAAATAGTTAGTTTTTTCAGCATGCTAAATTATATTATATAAAAATTGTTATTAAAGTAGAATTAAATTTAAATAATGACCATAAATTGTTTATAAGTTGCCTAAATTAGTCACCAAAATGAGCATGAAAATAACG
>CACFZQ010000004.1:0-39629 GCA_902570835.1 uncultured Pelagibacteraceae bacterium
ATGGAAAGATTGTGCATTAACAAAAGAATGTATTGCGCCTGAAGGAAGTAGTAGAAAAAACCACCGTCAAGATCAAGCAGTTCTCTCTGTGCTAGCTTATAAATCTAATATAGTAAACCGATTATTTAATAAATTTTATGGTTTCAAAATACATCAAAATATAAATTAATTTTTAAAACAATTTAAAAATTTTATTTCAGTATTTGAATATGTTTATTTTAAATTTTAAAGTTTGCTTTTCTAGAGTCTATTAAAAAACCTTTTACAGTATTTAAAGACATTTTATGGTTTGAAGTTCCTATAGTATTCAATTTGTCTATCATCGATGCTGGCATAGTTATTATATCACAACCTAGATCTTTGGCTTGAACGTAATGAAATATTTCTCTTGTACTCGCCCATAAAACTTTGACATTTTTGAAACTTTTTGCTTTTTTAATAGTTTTTTTAAATACATTTGTTGGGCTCTTACCAGAATCACCTAATCTTCCAGCAAAAATAGAAATATAGATATATGAATCTTTATTTATATACTTTAAGAGTTTCTGAACTTGGCTAAAACTAAAAATTGCAGTTATATTCAATTTCATTTTCTTATCACATAATTCTTTAATTAATTTGCCTTGGAATTGTCCTTTTGAATTCAATATAGGTATTTTTACGTAGATATTATTACCCCAACTATTAATTTTTAAAGCTTGTTTTTTCATATTTTCATGATCATCGGCAAGCACTTCAAAAGATATAGTTTTGTTATTATTCTTAAAATTCATAAGTAATTTTTTGCAATAATTTTCATAATTCTTGGCTCCAGCCTGTCTCATTAAACTAGGATTTGTTGTTATACCTTTTACGTTTGGATATTTTATGTATTTTTTAATGACATCTTCTTCTGCTGTGTCACAAAATATATTTAACATAATAATTTATTAATATTTACCTGATGGTTAAATTTTTTTTTAAAAATTTAATATCAAGATTACAATCTTTATAGCCTTTTTTAATTATATTCAAGTAACGTTCAGTGGGAAACTTAAATGGAGATTTTTTTACCATTGTATAAGTCATGACTTTTTTTCCATAATAATAAAAATAGTATTTTTTATATAAAATTGGAAAATCTTCATAAACATCCAACTTTTTCTCATCACTTTTTGAAATTTCAAATAATCCACCTGGTACGATGGAATTTTTTTTTGGCTCAATGTCTGCTGCTCTATATTTGCTTCTAAATGTTAATTTAAAATTTTTTAAGTTTATTTTTTTTAAAAAAACACTGTCTTTGCATCTTCGTTTCATTTGAAAATGATGAAGATTGCTACCGTAAGCAAAATACAACATTAGCGCTCAACTACCTCAATTTTTTTTTCATTTACGAATTTTAAAATCTGTGAATTACAATCATCAATTTTATTTTGATGTTCTGATCTAATAACTATCGACACACCAAGCTTACCAGCATGAAAAAATGGATAGCTACCAATCTCTACGTCCAAATTATTATTTTGTACTTTTGTTAATGAACTCGCAATTTCACTCTCAACTGTTCTTAAACTTATAGTTAAGCTTTTGATTGGTTCACCTCCAACTATATTATTTGTTAATCCACCTAACATAGATTTTAATATAGAAGGAACTCCTGGTAGTGAGTAAACATTCTCAACATTAAATCCTGGAGCACCACTTGTTGGATTTAAAATAAGATTTGCATTTTCAGGCATCCATGCCATTTTCTGTCTTCCTTCATTAAATTCTCCAGGTTGGTAATATTCTTTTAGAATTTTGAAAGCCTCTTTGTGAACTTCGTATTTTATTCCAAATGTTTTTGAAACTGATTGGGCTGTTATATCATCGTGAGTAGGTCCAATACCACCAGTTGTAAAAACATAATCATACTTTAATCTAAGTAAATTTAGTGTTTCAACTATAGTGTTTTCTACATCAGGAATTACTCTAACTTCCTCAACCTTTACCCCTATAGAATTTAACCAAGTTGCTAATGTTGAGGTATTAGTATCTTGTGTTCTTCCTGATAAAATTTCATTACCAATAATTAAAATTGAAGCCTTAAATTTTACTTTTTTATCCATATGAAATATATAATTTACTGATGGAATTTACCAAGTCTTTAGTAAAAGGCAAACTAATCAAACGTTACAAAAGGTTTTTTACCGACATAAAACTTGGTAAAGAAATTGTCACAGCTCATTGTCCTAACACAGGTTCTATGAAAGGTTTATTAGATGAAGGTAATGAAGTTTATTTACTACCAAATAATGATCCTAAGAGAAAACTAAAGTTCGGACTTGAAATAATTAAATCAAGAAAAAATTTAGTAGGTGTCAATACTCATATGGCTAACAAGATAGTAAATCATGCTATCGAAAATAATTTGATCAAAGAATTAAAAAATAACGATAAAATAAAACCAGAGGTATTCTTTAATAAGGAGACTAGATTTGATTTTTTGCTAGAAAAACAAAATCAAAAAAGCTTTGTAGAGGTCAAGAACGTTACTTTATTTAGAGATAAAGAAACCGCTGAGTTTCCAGATGCCATTACTTCAAGAGGATCTAAGCATTTATTAACTCTTATTGATGCCATAAATAAAGGTTATAAAGGTTATCTGATATTTTTAGTTCAAATTCAAAATATGAAATATTTTAAAATAGCTAAAGATATCGACGAAGAATATTATGAAAATTATAAAAAAGCTAAAATAGCTGGGGTAAATTTTCTAGCTTATAGATGTGATATAAGTTCAAAGAAAATTTTTATAGATAAAAAACTTAAGATTTTAGATGATTGATTATAAAGAAAAATTTGAAAAAATGAGAGTTGCTGGAAATTTAGCGGCAAGAACTCTTGATATGTTAACTGAAAATATAAAAGAAGGTGTCTCAACAGACTATATAGATAAATTGGGTTATGAGTTTATAAGAGATAATGGAGGACACTCTGCTCCACTTTATTATAGGGGCTTTACAAAATCTTTATGTACTTCATTAAATCATGTTGTGTGTCATGGAATTCCATCAGATAGAATTTTAAGAGATGGTGATGCGGTAAATGTTGATGTTACTGCAATTGTAGATGAACATTATGGTGATACCAGTAGAATGTTTTGCATTGGTAAAACACCTATTAAATTAAACAACCTAATAGATGCTACTTACGAGTCAATGATGAGAGCAATTAGAATTTTAAAACCTGGAATTAAATTAGGTGATATTGGTTATGAAATTCAATCGTTTGTTGAAGAAAAAGGATACTCTGTTGTTAGAGATTTTTGTGGTCACGGTATAAGCACAACATTTCATGAACCACCAAACATTTTACATTATGGAAGTAAAAACTCAGGACCAGAATTAAAACCTGGAATGACTTTTACAATAGAGCCTATGATAAATTTAGGTAAATATGATGTTAAAATGTTAAATGATGGTTGGACTGCTGTCACAAAGGATAAATCTTTATCAGCTCAATTTGAACATACGTTAGGAATTACTGAAAATGGTTATGAAATCTTTACAGAATCTGCTAAAGGTTATTCAAAGCCTCCATACTTATAATTAATGATTAAAAGATACTCTCGAAAAGAATTAACTGATATTTGGTCAGAGGAAAATAAATATAAAATTTGGCTCGATGTAGAAGTTGCGGCTGCTGAGGCTATGGAAAAACTTGGTAAAATACCAAGAGGAGTAGCTTCAATTGTTAGAAAAAAATCAGTTATCAATGTAAATAGAATACATAAAATTGAATCCGAAGTTAAACATGATGTTATAGCTTTTCTTACCTCTGTTACAGAAAAAGCAGGAATTAAAGCAAGATATTTACATCAAGGTATGACTTCATCAGATGTACTTGATACCAGTTTCAATATTCAATTAGTTCAATCTGGAAAAATCATTCTTAAAGATATCGATCAAATTTTAAAAGTACTTAAGAAGAAGGCAAAAAAATATAAAATGACTCCATGTATGGGAAGAAGTCATGGAATTCATGCTGAACCAGTTACTTTTGGATTAAAATTAGCTTCTTTTTATGAGGAATTTAAGAGAAACAGAAAAAGACTTAAAGATGCAGTAGATGAGGTATCAACCTGTGCAATTTCAGGAGCTGTTGGAACTTTTGCAAATATAAGCCCTAATGTAGAAAAACATGTTGCAAAAAAATTAGGTTTAATAGTTGAGCCAATTTCAACACAAGTAATTCCAAGAGATCGTCATGCATTTTATTTTTCAGTTTTAGGTATTATTGCAGGTTCAATTGAGAGAGTTGCAATTGAGATAAGACATTTGCAAAGAACAGAAGTTTATGAATTACAAGAGTACTTTTCAAAAAAACAAAAAGGATCGTCTGCTATGCCTCATAAGAAAAATCCAATTTTAAGTGAAAACTTAACTGGTTTAGCAAGGATGGTTAGAAGTGCTGTGATACCAGCTCTAGAAAATATAGCGCTATGGCATGAAAGAGACATTTCACACTCAAGTGTTGAGAGGAACATTGGTCCTGATGCAAATATTACAACAGACTTTGCATTGGTTAGATTAACAAATATTTTAGACAACATGATTGTTTATCCTAAAAAAATGTTAGAAAACTTGAATATAACAAAAGGGCTAATTTTCTCTCAAGAAGTTATGCTAGAATTAACTAAATCTGGTTTAAGTAGAGAAAAATCTTACAGAATGGTTCAATCGTATGCAAAAAAATGTTTTGCGGAAAACTTAAACTTAATTGATGTGATATCTAATGATAAGCTTATTATGAGCAAAATTACAACAAGAAAGCTTAAATCAATATTTAGTTACTCAAAACACTTTAAAAATGTGAATTTGATCTTTAGAAGAGTTTTTAAATAATGAAAAAGGGAAAAAAACTATACGAAGGTAAAGCTAAAATCATTTATGCAACAAATGATAAAAATTTAGTTATTCAATATTTTAAAGATGATGCGACGGCATTCAATAATCAAAAGAAAACCACAATTGAAGGTAAAGGTGTTTTAAACAATAGAATATCAGAACATATTCTCTCAAATTTATCTCAAATAGGAATTAAAAATCATTTAGTGAAAAGATTAAATATGCGAGAACAAATAATAAAACTAGTTGAGATAATTCCAATTGAATTTATTGTTAGAAATGTTGCAACAGGATCTATCACTAAAAGATTAGGCATTGAGGATGGGACTGTTTTAAAAGAACCATTAATTGAATACTGCTTAAAAGATGACAAATTAGGTGACCCTCTAATTGCAGAAGAGCACATAATAGCTTTCGATTGGGCTACTAAGAACGAAATTGATAAAGTCAAAAAAATGATACTAAGAATTAATGACTTTATGATTGGAATGTTTAGAGGAGTTGGAATTAAATTGATTGATTTCAAACTAGAATTTGGAAGATTAAAATCTAATGGGAAGCAAGAAGTAATACTAGCAGATGAAATTAGCCCAGATACATGCAGACTTTGGGACAGTATTACTGATAAAAAACTTGATAAAGACAGATTTAGAAAAGATTTAGGTGATTTAATTCCAGCCTACACAGAAGTTGCTAAAAGATTAGGTATTTTGCATGAACAATCAAATGTAAGTGCCGTGAATGTAACAAAATTATCATCTGTCAAGAGAAAGAAAAAATGAAAATCTCAGTAGTAATCACTTTAAAAAAAGATGTATTAGATCCACAAGGCAAAGTTATTCATCAAACTTTAGATGGCATGGGCTTTGATGATGTTAATGAAGTTAGACAAGGTAAATATT
Organism: uncultured Pelagibacteraceae bacterium; assembly: GCA_902570835.1. Taxonomy (GTDB): domain Bacteria; phylum Pseudomonadota; class Alphaproteobacteria; order Pelagibacterales; family Pelagibacteraceae; genus Pelagibacter. Next base: position 5,774 of record CACFZQ010000004.1, read on the forward strand.
TTGAAATTGATACAAAAGAAAATGATCCAAAAAAAGCTAAAGATAAAGTTGAAGAAATGTGCAAAAAACTTTTAGCGAATCTTGTAATTGAAAACTATAAAATTATTGATCTAAAGTAATTAATGAAATCATCTGTTATTACTTTTCCTGGATCCAATTGCGATAGAGATATGGATGTCGCTCTAAAGAAATTTGGATTTAAAAATAAAATGGTTTGGCATAATGATGTTGAACTTCCAAAAAGTGATTTAATTGTATTACCAGGAGGATTTTCATATGGTGATTATTTAAGATGTGGAAGTATGGCATCTAAATCAAAAATCATGAAGTCAGTCATTAATTTTGCCAACTCTGGTGGCATGGTAATGGGAATTTGTAATGGATTTCAAATATTAGTTGAAACTGGACTAGTTCCAGGTGTGTTATTAAGAAACAAATATTTAGAATTTATTTGCAAAAATGTATTCGTAAAAATTAATAACAAAACAAATAATTATTTTAGTAATATTAAAAATGAAGTCCTAGAATTTCATATTGCACACAATGAAGGGAATTATTTTTGTACAAAAGATCAATTAAAAGAAATTGAAGATAATGAACAGATTGCAATAAATTATTGTAATGAAAATGGAAAAATAGAAGAACAATTTAATCCGAACGGTTCGATTAAAAATATTGCTGGTATATTTAATAAAGAAAAAAATATTTTAGGGATGATGCCTCATCCTGAAAGAATGATTGATAATTGTTTATCTGGAGAAGATGGATCAATTTTTTTTAATAATTTAATTAATAATTTAAAATGATAGTAAACGAACAGGTGGCGATTAATCATGGTTTGAAGAAAGATGAATATGCTAAAATTTGTGAATTATTAAAAAGAACACCAAATATTACTGAGCTTGGTATTTTTTCTGCAATGTGGAATGAGCATTGCTCATATAAATCTTCAAGACTGCATTTGAAAAAACTTCCTACAAAAGGAAAAAAAGTTATTCAAGGTCCTGGAGAAAATGCTGGTGTTATTGATATTGAAGATAATGATGCCATTGTATTTAAAATTGAAAGTCATAACCACCCATCTTTTATTGAGCCCTATCAAGGTGCAGCAACTGGCGTTGGTGGGATTATGAGAGATGTATTTACAATGGGTGCTAGACCTATTGCAAATTTAAACTCAATTCATTTTGGTTCACCTCAACATAAAAAAACAAAAAATCTTCTAAGAGGTGTAGTTCATGGAATTGGAGGATATGGAAATTGTATGGGTGTTCCAACTGTTGCGGGACAAACAAGTTTCGATAGTTCATATAATGGAAATATCTTGGTTAATGCAATGACCTTGGGGTTGGTTAAAAAAGATAAGATTTTTTACTCAAAAGCAGCTGGTTTAAACAAACCAGTTATTTATGTTGGTTCAAAAACAGGTAGAGACGGAATTCATGGAGCCAGCATGGCTTCAGCAAGTTTTGATGACAAAATAGAAGAAAAAAAACCCACTGTTCAAGTTGGAGATCCATTTACTGAAAAACTTTTACTGGAAGCTTGTTTGGAATTAATGGCTGGAGACTCAATTATAGCTATACAAGATATGGGAGCTGCTGGATTAACATCATCAAGTATAGAAATGGCATCAAAAGGAAATCTTGGAATTGAAATTAATCTAAACAAAGTTCCTTGTAGAGAAACTAAGATGACACCCTATGAAATTATGCTCTCAGAAAGTCAAGAAAGAATGTTGATTGTTTTAGAAAATGATAAAGAAAAACAAGCAAAAAAAATATTTGATAAATGGAATTTAGATTTTGCAGTAATTGGCAAAACTACTAATTCAAAAAAAATACAACTTTATTTTGATAATGAAAAGGTAGCAGATATCCCTGTAAATACATTAGTCGAAAATTCACCCATGTACGACCGTAAATGGAAAAAAGCAAAGCTACCTAAAAAGAATAAAATTAAAAAAGGAGATTTAAAAAATTTCAAAATTATAGATGTACTGAAAAAAGTTTTAGCAAACCCAAATATTTGTAGCAAAGATTGGATTTGGCAGCAGTATGATCATACGGTTATGGGGGATACTATTCAAAAGCCAGGTGGAGATGCTGGAGTTGTGAGAGTACATGGGACAAATAAAGCTGTAGCTGCTTCAGTTGACAGTTCTGCTGTATATTGTTGGGCTCACCCTCTTACCGGTGGAAAACAAGTAGTTTGTGAAAGTTTTAGAAATTTAATTGCTGTTGGTGCAAAACCTTTAGCTATTACAAATTGTTTAAATTTTGGAAGCCCTGAAAACGAAGAGAATATGGGTGAGTTTGTCGAATGTGTTCATGGAATTGGTGAAGCAAGCGAATATTTAAAATTCCCAATAGTTTCAGGAAATGTTTCTTTTTACAATCAAACTAAAGATGAAGGTATAAAACCAACTCCTACTATTGGAGGTGTTGGTTTAATTAAAGACTATAATAAAATGATCACTATGGATTTTAAAGAAATTGATAATGTGGTTTTAGTTGTTGGAAAAACAGAGGGACATTTAGATCAAACTTTATTTGCAAGGAATATATTAGATGAAAAAAATGGTCCTCCACCTGAAATAAATTTATTTAATGAAAAAAATAATGGAGAAACTTTACTAAAACTTATCGAAAGTAATCTAATCAAAAGTGCTCATGATGTTTCTTTAGGTGGAATTATTACAGCAGTAGCCAAAATGTGCATCAAAGGTAAAAAAGGAATAAATTTAAATAAACCAAAATATTTAATCAATGAATTAGAATATTTCTTTGGTGAAGATCAAGGGCGTTACATTATTGAGGTTAGTAAAAAAGATTTAAAAAAAGTCACAGATATATTGAATAAAAATGCTGTTCATTTTGACGAACTTGGCACAATCATTGAAAATGAGCTATATATTGATGATAAGACAAAAGTTACAATTGACGAATTAACAAGTTCAAATACAAAGTGGCTTACAGATTATATGAGTAATTAATGGCAATGGATTTAAAAGAAATTGAGAGTTTGATTAAAGAAGCAATGCCTGATGCAGTTGTAGAGATTCAAGATTTAGCAGGAGATGGAAATCATTATTCAGCGACTGTGACTTCTTCTAATTTTTCAGGAAAAAGTAAAATTGAACAACATAAAATGGTATATAATTCTCTAAAAGGACGTATGGGAAATGAATTACATGCCTTAGCAATTAAAACAAAGGAGCAATAATGGACGATAATACAAAAAATATAATTCAAAATCATATAGACAACAATGATGTTTGTTTATTTATGAAAGGAACTCCAGATGCTCCACAGTGCGGTTTTTCAATGGCTGTTTCAAACATGTTAAAAATTCTTGAAGTAAATTTTAAAGGAGTAAATGTTTTAGAAGATCAAAACATCAGAGAAGGTATTAAAGTTTACAGTGATTGGCCAACAATTCCTCAATTGTATATTAAAAAAGAATTTGTTGGTGGATGTGATATCGTAAAAGAAATGTACGAAAACGGAGAACTTAAAAAAGTTCTTGAGGATAAAGGTATTAATTTTAAAAATTAAATTTAGAAATTATCTAGAGTAATATTCAATTACAAGATTTGGTTCCATTATCACAGGGTAAGGAACTTCTTCAAATTTAGGAACTCTTATAAATTTTAATTTTTTGTTTTTCTCATCCATTTGGATGTATTCTGGTGTTTCTCTTTCTTTATTTGCTAGAGCGATATCAATGATTGCTAATTGCTTAGATTTGTCTCTAATTTCAATTGTATCCTCTTCTTTTACTGAATAGCTTCCAATGTTAACTTTCTTACCATTTACTCTAACATGACCGTGATTGATTAATTGTCTAGCTGAAAAAATAGTAGTTGCAAATTTTGCTCTATAAATAATTGCGTCTAGTCTTCTCTCTAAAAGACCGATTAAATTTTCACCTGTATCACCCTTAAGCATAACTGCTTTTTTGTAAATGTTTCTGAACTGTTTTTCGTTAATATTTCCGTAATATGCTTTTAATTTTTGCTTAGCTTGTAACTGAATTCCATAATCTGAAGGTTTCGATGTTTTTGTTTGACCATGTTGACCAGGTCCATATGCTCTAGTATTAAAAGGACTTTTTGGTCTACCCCATAGGTTAACCTTTAATCTTCTGTCTACTTTATGTTTAGAGTTTAATCTTTTTGTCATTTAATAGTGGGCTTTATAAACTTACTCTTACTTTTGTCAATCAACGTTTTTTGCCTAAACTTGCAAATACACCAGATAAAATACGTGAATCTTTTGATGATAATTCCATCCGGTAAAAGATATTTCTTAGGTTTTCAAGCATTATTGGCTTCTTCTCTTTTGATTTAAAGAAATTAATCTCTTCCAGATTCTGAATACATAAATTAGCCATAGCGACAATCTCTTTTTTTGAGGCAGATTTTACTTTATTTGATTTATTAAAAGAGGACACTTTTGAATTAAGAATACTTGATACATAATGAGCAATAATTATGAGACTATGTGAGAGGTTTAATGACTTAAAATCAGGATTTGTTGGAATTTGGAGGGTATAATTGGCGTAACTAATCTCATTATTAGATAAACCTGATGCCTCTGATCCAAATAAGAAAGCTACTTTTTTTTTATAATTAATTTTTTTTAAATCTTCTAATTGAATATGTTTAACATTTTTATTTCTAAATCTAGCAGATGTTGCAATAACAATATCAATATTCTTTAAAGACTTCTCTAAATTTTCATAATTCTTTGTTTTATTAATAATATTCTTAGCACCAACAGAAGTTGCTATAATTTTATCGTTAGGAAATATTGGTTTAGGATCTACAACAACTAGTTTTTGAAAATTGAAATTTTTCATTCCTCTTGCGCAAGCTCCAATATTTTCTGAAAGCTGAGGCTTATGTAAAATGAAAGAAATATTATTAACTGACATTAATCAATGCCATGATTTCTGTTATAACTAGAAACAGCAGATTGTTTAATGTCTATTAAATACTTAGGATCTACAGACCAAATAGAAACTTTTAATGGATAACATTTTGCAACATCAGAAGAGTGTTCTGATCCACAATCTCCCCCTGGACAAGCTGAAAGAGCGCCCAACAAATCTGTTTCAGCAAAAAACTCTAAATAATCTCCTGGTCTAACAGGACTAGCTTTCATGAAATATTGTTTGGTATCATTAGTAAAACCAGTAAGCATAAATACATTTAATACGTCATGAACTATTTTTTCCGCATGATCTAATTGAATTTTTTTTTCTTTAACTAATGCTCTAGTTAAATTTGAATGGCAACAATAATGGTAATCATTGTCGCTCAAAAGTTTTGAGGTATATGGATCGCATCTGGTTCCAATTACATCATGAACAGAACCACCATCCTCATCATAATCATACCAATCCAAAGTATCCCAAGTTATTGTGGCTAAAGACCTTAGATATGGAATACTACTAAACATTTTGTCTCCAACAGAAAGATGAGTTCCATATAAAGCTCTTGTTTTTCCTGAATAAAATTTTTCTTCTAAATTATTTAAATTATATAAATTTAGATCTCCCACTTGTGGGCCATCTACACTCTCAATTCTAAAAAACTCACCAAATTTAACCTCAAATGTTTTCGCATCTCGTGGAGGTACGATTACTTCCTCTTTTTTTACTAAATGTTCTCTTGCAGAATGTAGAATTTTTAAATTTTTATCCTCAATAGTATTATTTGGATAACAAATGATGGGTTTTGCCCCTATCCTACTATTAATATTTGATGGTTTTTCTGAAAATTTTTTAATTTTCATTTTTATAGACTTCCAGGTGCTTTATCCTTAAACAATTTATAATCTAAACTATCCACTAAAGCTTTGAATGAAGCATCAATTATGTTGGGTGATACTCCAATTGTGAACCAGTTCACTCCTTTAGAGTCTGTACTTTCAATACTAACTCTAGTAACTGCTTCTGTACCTGTATTTAAAATTCTAACTTTATAGTCAACAAGCCTTAAGTCTTTTAAATATTCAGAATATTTAGCAAGCTTATTAACATTCTTTCTAATTGCATTATCTAAAGCATTAACAGGTCCATTTCCTTGTCCCTCACATAAAATTTTATCTCCATCTACTTCCAATTGCGCTTTAGCATAAGATATAATCTCTCCTGTTTTATCTTTCTTTACTGAAACATCGTATTCATTAATTGAAATATATCTTGGTATCTCTCCCATTAATCTTCTTGCAAGTAATTCAAAAGATGCATCTGCGCCATCATAGCTATAACCAATGAATTCTCTATCTTTTACTTCATCTAAAAGTTTTTTTATTTTTGGGTCGCTTTTCTGAACATTAATCCCAATTGAATTTAATCTAGACATTATATTTGATTGTCCTGATTGATCTGAAACTACGATATTTCTAGAATTTCCAACCTCTTCAGGATTAATGTGTTCATAAGTTTTTGGATCTTTTTGAACTGCAGATACATGCATTCCACCTTTATGAGAAAAAGCTGATGCACCAACATAAGGTAAATGTTTGTTTGGTTTTCTATTTAATATTTCATCTAGTAATCTTGAGCATTGAGTTAAATTTTTCAAATTTTCTCTTTTAATACTAAGTTCAAATTTATCAGAAAAATCTTTCTTTAAGAAAAATGAAGGGATTAATGACATCAAATTTGCATTACCACATCTTTCACCTAATCCATTTATAGTGCCTTGAACTTGTCTTACGCCAACTTGAACTGCTGCAAGACTATTAGCAACAGCATTTTCTGTATCATTATGAGCGTGAATTCCTAAATTTTTTCCAGGAATATGTTTAGTTACTTCAGTTACAATTTTAGAAATTTCATGAGGTAGTGTTCCACCATTAGTATCACATAAAATAATCCATCTTGCTCCATTATCATATGCAGCTTTTAAAGAAGACAACGCGTACTCAGAATTAGATTTATATCCGTCAAAAAAATGTTCAGCATCAAACATAAATTCTTTACCTGATTTAACAATATGCTTAGTGCTTTCACTTATGTTGGTTAAATTTTGTTCGTTAGTAATTCCTAAGGCAACTTTCACTTGAAAATCCCAGGATTTACCGAACAAACAAACAGATGAGCTTTTTGAATTGATTAATGATGATAACATTGGATCATTTTCAGCACTATGCTCTGATTTTTTTGTCATCCCAAATGCAGTTAATTTAGTTGATTTAAAATTATGATCTTTATTAAAAAATTCTGTGTCTGTTGGATTGGCACCAGGCCAACCTCCTTCAACATAATCAACACCCAATAAGTCCAATGCAGATGCAATTTTCTCTTTATCATCAATAGAAAAATCTACACCATGTGTCTGTGCACCATCGCGTAATGTTGTATCAAAGATATAAAGTTGTTCTTTACTCATTTAAATTTCCAAATCGTTTTACCATCTTTATCTTCTATTAAAACACCTTTGTCTGAGAGTTCATTTCTAATTTTATCAGCTTCTTCATAATTTTTGTCCTCTCTTGCTTTGTTTCTCTCATCAATTTTTTTTAATATTTCTTCTTCTGAAATAGAAGCTCTGCTCATTTTGAAACTTAACCACTCCTCTTTATTTTGATTCAATAAACCTACAAATCGACAAGCAGAAACAAATAAAGCTTTGTCATTGTCATCACCTTTTTGCGCTTTTTCATATAATTTGTGTAAATTTGCTATGTAACCTGGTGTGTTTAAATCATCATACAGAGGTTGAAGAATTTCATCAGAGATATCTTGATTATTTTTACTATCTACATAAACATTGTACCATTTATTAATAGTATTTTGACAATCTTCTAAATGCTTATCATTCCAATCCAATGGTTGTTTGTAATGAGCACTTATTAAAGCTAATCTTAAAACCTGGCCACTTATCTTATTTCTAAAACCTTTTATTTTTAAAATGTTACCTTGAGATTTTGCCATCTTTTCATTGGACATAGTAATAAATGCATTGTGTAACCAAAAATTAGCAAATACCTTTGTGTCATTGGCACATCTTGATTGTGCTATTTCATTTTCATGATGGGGAAATATTAAATCAATACCACCTCCATGAACATCAAACTCGTCTCCTAAAAATTTTTTTGACATTGCTGAACATTCTAAATGCCATCCAGGCCTTCCTTTTCCCCATGGAGAATCCCAAGAAGGTTCGTCAGTTGCTGATGGCTTCCATAAAACAAAATCTTCTGAATTTTTTTTATTTTCACTTATTTCAATTCTTGATCCTGCTATTAAGTCCTCTAGTTTTTTGTTTGATAGCTGACCATAATCATTGAACTTTTTAACTTCAAAATAAACATGGTTGTTATTCTCGTAAGCAAAACCTTTTTTGATTAATTCAGAAACCATTTCAATCATCAAATCAATATTTTCAGTTGCTTTAGGTTCATGAGTTGGTGTTTCACAATTTAAATAATTACAATCTTCACCAAAACTTTCTGTTACTTTATTTGTAAGCTCTGAAATTGAAATATTATTTTCTTTTGAAGATTTAATAATTTTATCATCTACATCTGTTATATTTCTAACATAAGTAACTTTTGAATATTTTTTTTTAAAAATTTTATAAAGGATATCAAAAACAACTATTGGTCTTGCATTTCCAATATGAGGATCATCATAAACTGTTGGTCCACAAACATACATTCTTATATTTTGTTTATCTATTGGAACAAATTTTTCTTTTTTGTTTGTGAGATTATTTGTTAAAAAAATATCATTACTCATAATTTTAGAAATATACTTAAATTATGGATTTGTGAATCTATTTGATTAATTTGGAATTTTGCATACTGGAATAGGCTCCATTTTATGCAAATTTTGTTTTCTAATGGTTTCGTATTTTGCTCTATTAGAAGATTTAGGATTATACATAGCTTCCTCAAGTTCGTCATATTTTAAACCAAGCTGTCCTTCATCTGTTCTACCGTCATCCCACAAACCATCTGTAGGTGCTGCTTCAATAATTTCATTTAAAATACCAAGTTCTTTTCCAAGTTCCCAAATCTGAGTTTTATTACAATCAGCTATGGGAGAAATATCTACTCCTCCATCTCCATACTTTGTGTAAAATCCTACACCAAAATCCTCCACCTTATTTCCAGTTCCAACTACTATTCCTTTGTTAGCTGCAGCAACTTGGTAAAGAGTAGTCATTCTTAATCTTGCTCTAGAATTTGCCATTCCATGCTCGTTATCAAATTTAGATAAACTTGAACTAAATACCAAAAACAATTCATCTAAGTTAATTGTATGTGCTTCAACATTTTTAAAATTTTTTACTAACCATTCTTGATGTTTTAAACTTAGATCATGTTGATGTGATTTTTGTTTAATTGGCATCGACAAAACTATTGTTTTCAAACCCGTCATAGCGCTTAATGTGCTAGAAACAGATGAGTCAATTCCTCCAGATATTCCTATAACAAGAGACTCTGCTTTTGAAGGCATATTGTCCACATAGTTTTTGATCCAATTAGATATAAATTTAGCTTTTTCTGAAGTGTTCATAATTTACAAATATTTTATTTTAGAGATTTTACAATGTCTTAAGATGCCGCTCTATCTGCATTTTTAGAATATGAGCTATTCTTTTTAATCTCATCTGAAATCATAAATGCTAATTCTAAAGCTTGGTTGGCATTCAATCTTGGATCACAATGAGTATGGTATCTTGAAGAAAGATCTTCTTCAGAAATTTTTTGCGCTCCACCTATACATTCTGTTACATCTTGACCAGTTAACTCAATATGAAGACCTCCTGCATAACTTCCTTCACTTTGGTGACATGCAAAAACATTTTTAACTTCATTTAATACACTGTTGAATGGTCTAGTTTTGAAACCTGTTGTAGCTTTAATTGTGTTGCCATGGCATGGGTCACAAGACCAAATTACATTCAATCCTTCTTTTTTAATTGCTCTAATTAATTTTGGTAAAAATTTTGAAACATTATCTGCTCCAAATCTTGAAATTAAAGTTATTTTACCTTTTTCATTTTTTGGATTAATTCGGTTACATAGATTAATTAAATCATCTGGTTTTAAAGTTGGTCCACATTTAATACCAATAGGATTTTCAATTCCTCTACAAAATTCTACATGTCCTCCATCAAGTTGCCTTGTTCTGTCACCTATCCAAACGAAATGAGCTGAGGTATCATGGTTCTCACCAGTGGTAGAATCTGTTCTAGTCATTGCCTCTTCAAAAGGTAACAATAACGCTTCATGTGAAGTCCAAAAATTCACAGTATATAATCTATTATTGAAATCTGATGTAATTCCACACGCTCTCATAAATGCTATGGCATCCGCAATTTTGTCCTCTAGATCTTTAAATTTTTTGGCTTCTGGACTTTTTTTAATATAGCCTAAATTCCATAAATGAACTTTGTTTAAATCTGCAAAACCTCCTTTTGAAAATGCTCTTATAAGGTTTAGAGTTGATGCAGATTGAGAATAAGCTTTAAATAATCTTTTTGGGTCAGGAATTCTTGCTTTTTCGGTAAATTCCATTCCATTTATGTTATCACCTAAGTAACTAGGAAGCTCCACACCATCTTTATTTTCAACTGGAGAACTTCTTGGTTTTGAAAATTGACCAGCAATTCTTCCAACTTTAACGACTGGTAAAGAAGCTGAATAAGTTAAAACTAAAGACATTTGCAAAATTAATTTAAATGTATCTCTTAAATTATCTGGGTTAAATTCGGCAAAACTTTCTGCACAATCTCCACCCTGAAGTAAAAATGCTTTTCCGTTTACAACATCAGCTAATTGATCTTTTAGGTGCCTAGTCTCTCCGGCAAATACTAAAGGTGGAAAAGTTCCAATTTTATCTAAAACTTTGTTTAGTTCCTTTTTATCTGGATACTCCGGTATGTGTTTAACCGGATATTTTCTCCAACTATTTTTTTTCCAATTTTTCATTTCAACTTATAATTGTTTTAGCAAACATAAGTGATTTTTCAACTATGTAAATTAGTAAAATAATTTAATAGCTAAAATACCTAATATTTCTCTAAAAAAAATATCGAAAGAGCTCAAATTTCCACTTACACTAAATTTTTGATAAAAATTAACAATAGATGAAAAATTATTTGATCTATAATCTACAGCATAGGGGATTAGTGTGATATCCAAACTATTTGTTATGTATAAACTTCTTTTCATGTGAAATGCAGATGTAATTAAAACATTTTTCTCATTATTATCTGCAAATTTTTTAAATTCTTTTAAATTTTCATGGGTATTTCTTGTTTTATTGACAAAGTGAATTCGGTTAAGATCAAAACTTACATCTTTATAAAATTTAGTTGCAACATTAATTTCATTAAGTGAATTTTTAACTAAATTTCCATCTCCACCTAAAAAATATATTTTAGAATTTTTAAATTTATTTGCTAATTTTACACTGGCAATCAATCTTTCGGATCCACCATTAAGATCTAATTTTTTTGTAATTCTTGTAGATTCTAAATTCTCAGACCCAGCCAAAACAATTATATTGTCAATATCTGAAATTTTTTGTTGATTGACATAATCTTTTTCTAAATATCTTAAACCTAAATTCCCAATTGGAAATATGCTGATAAATAAAAATATAAAGATAATTAAATAACTAAAATATTTTATTCTTTTTTTTAAAAAAAAACTTCTAAAAATAATTATCAAAATAATTAATGTTATTAAAAGATTAGTTAAATTTAAAATAGGTGCTAGTAATTTTGATAAATAAAAGTACAAATTTATTCAACTGTAACTGATTTAGCTAAATTTCTTGGTTTATCTATATCATAACCCATTTTCAAAGCTGAATAATAAGCAAGCTTTTGAAGTGGAATTGTTAAAAGGAATGGTAATAAATCCTCGTTTGTATTTTCTACTTCAATAGTTTCCCAAATATTCTCTGAAACAATTTCATCCTTGCTTTTGTTCGTAATTAAAAGAACTTTAGCACCTCTTGCTATAACTTCCTGCATGTTAGAAATTGTTTTTTTATAGTAACTGTCTCTTGGTGCTAGAACAACAACTGGCATTCCTTCCTCTATCAATGCAAGTGGTCCATGTTTCATTTCACCAGCTGGATAACCCTCTGCATGAACATAAGATAATTCTTTCAATTTCAATGCACCTTCCAAAGCTATTGGGAAAGAGAAACCTCTGCCAAGGAACATAGATCCTTTAGCTTCATTAAATGTTGAGGATATTGCTTGAATATCATTATCTATTAATAAAGTTTTTTCTATTAAGTTTGGTAAATTTTTAAGATCTTTAATTTTTTCTTGATAATTTTTTTTATCAATTTGACCAGACAAAGATCCAATTTTTAAAGCTAAAATATATAAAACAAGTATTTGACCTAAGAAAGCTTTTGTTGATGCAACCCCAATTTCAGGTCCGCAGTGAATTGGTAAAACAAAATTTGAATCTCTTGCTATAGAGCTTTCAATTACGTTAACTACAGCACATGTTTTCATATTATTTTTGTTACAAAGATCTAAGGCAGCATAAGTATCTGCAGTCTCACCAGACTGAGATACAAAAATATATAAACTATCCTTTTTAAATCTATTTTTTCTATATCTAAACTCAGAAGCTATATCGATATTAACATCTGAAGAAGTTAATTCTTCAAACCAATATTTTGCCATTAAGCAAGAATGATAAGCAGTACCACAGCCAATTAAAGTAACTGATTTAATCTCGTTAATTTTCCATGGAAAATTGAAAATATTTATCTCATTATTTACGCTGTCTAAATATTCTTTAATTCCTGCATTTATTGTTACAGGCTGCTCTTCTATTTCTTTAGCCATAAAGTGTTTAAAGTCACCTTTATCATAACTTGACTCGTGAGATGATAATTCTAAAATTTTTTTGTTAATTTTCTTACCCTCTTCATTGTAAAAATGAACTTGATCTTTTTTAACAATACAAAACTCTCCATCATCAAGATAAGTAATTTTGTTTGTCATTGATTTTAAAGCATAAGAGTCTGACCCTAAGTAATTTTCATTAGGACCATAACCAACAGCTAATGGTGATCCTCTCCTTGCACCTACAATTAAATCTGGAATATCTTTAAAAATTATACCTAATGCAAAACTTCCATGAAGTTGTTTTAAAGTTTTGGTTATTGCCTCTTCCAGTTCCATAGTTTTTAAATTTTCTGTAATTAAATGAACAATTACCTCAGTATCAGTCTGAGATTTGAAAGTATGACCCTTATTAACTAAATGTTTTTTTAGAATTGTGGAATTCTCTATTATTCCATTATGGACAACAGAAACATTATCTGATGAGTGTGGGTGAGCGTTAATACTATTGGGAAATCCATGAGTAGCCCATCTGACATGGCCTATCCCTATATTTCCTTTTAAAGATTTTAAATCAAAGTTTTGCTCTAAATTATCAACTCTTCCCTCAGATTTAACCTCATTAATTTCACCACCAAATAAAGTTGCAACCCCTGCAGAGTCATAACCTCTATATTCAAGTTTTTTTAGAGAATTTATAATATTTGCAGAAACAGATTTATTGCTAGATATTCCTATAATTCCACACATAATTTATTTTTTCTTTCTTTTATAATTTTTAATTTCCACTTGTACAGATCTAGTTAATGCTAGAGATTTTTTTTTAACATTTTTTGTTATTACAGACCCTGCACCAACAATACTTTCTTTGTCAATTTTTACAGGAGCCACTAAAGATGAATTTGATCCTATAAATACTTTATCTTTTATTATTGTCTTACTTTTTTTTACACCATCATAATTACAGGTAATTGTCCCAGCACCAACATTTACCATCTTACCAATATTACTATCTCCAACATAAGATAAATGATTAATTTTTGAATTGTTTCCAACAGTTGATTTTTTAATCTCTACAAAATTTCCTACTTTTGAACCTTCTTTAAGAATTGTATCTGGTCTAATTCTTGCATAAGGACCTATCTCAACTTTATTTTCTACCTTACAAGACTCTAGATGTGAAAAAGATTTAATAAAAACATTATTTCCTATTTTAACTTTAGAACCAATTACCACATATGGTTCGATTGTAACTCCTTTTCCAATTTTGGTATCATTTGAAAAAAAAATAGTTTCAGGACCTGTCATTTTAACACCAGCTTTTAAAAATTTATTTCGAAGTTTATTTTGATTATTTTGCTGCTTTTTATGTTTCATCTAGATTTTCTTTACATTAAGTATATATGTTAATTAATTCACAAATTATTTCTTTAAAATACTTTTAACATGAAACAAAAATTTACAGTATTGTTTGATTTAGATGGAACTTTAATAGATACAGCACCAGATTTAATAACGGCACACAACCATGTAATGAAAAAATTTGGTTATCCAACAAAAACATTGGGTGAATTAAAAAATGCAGTTGGCAAAGGTGCAAAAGCTATGATGGCAAAAGCTAATGGTCAATGGAAGTGGTTTGATGAAAAAATTCAAAACGAAATGACTGATGAATTTTTGTCTTTCTATGGAAAAAATATTTATAACAAAAGCACTTTAATAAATGGAGTAAAAGATTTTTTAAATTGGTGTAAAAATGAAAATATCTCAATGGCTGTTTGTACTAACAAAACTGAGCATCTTGCTGTTGATCTTTTAAAAAAAATTGGAATTTATGATTATTTTGAATATGTAGCGGGGTACAATACATTTGATTATTGTAAACCCGATCCTAGACACTTAACTACAGTTATAGAAATTCTAGATGGTGATTTAAAAAAATCTATTATGATTGGAGATAGCGAAACTGATGCAAACTCAGCGAAAGCAGCTGATATTCCAATGATATTGTTAAAGTATGGATATACTGAAAAAAAATCTGACGAAATCTACCATAATCACCTAATAAAAGATTTTGTTGGTATAGAAAAAATCATATCTAAATATCTTTAATATTGATTAATTTATTTTAGCTATTAAAACAAAATTACTTATAAGGAGTTATTTTGTTACTACATACTGTTAAAGTTTTTCCGTCAAAAATTCATTTACCTAAGAAAAAACAACTTGCCTGGAAAATTGCAGAAATTGCAAGTGATAATGCTAAACTAAATAAAGAAGCAGTTGAAATGGTGATCAATAGAATTATTGATAATGCTTCAGTTGCTATTGCTTCTTTAAATAGAAGGCCTGTTATTTCATCAAGAGAAATGGCTTTGAAGCATTCTAGAAAAAATGGAGCAACTATTTTTGGAGTTAATTCAAAACTAAAATTTGATTGTGAATGGGCAGCCTGGTCAAATGGAACTGCTGTGAGAGAACTTGATTTTCATGACACTTTTTTAGCTGCAGATTATAGTCACCCTGGTGATAATATTCCCCCACTATTGAGTGTAGCTCAACAAAATAAAAAGAGTGGTTTAGATTTATTAAGAGGTATTATTACAGCATACGAAGTTCAGGTAAATTTAGTTAAAGGAATTTGTTTACATAAACATAAAGTAGATCATATTGCTCACCTTGGTCCAAGTGTTGCTGCAGGATTAGGATCTATGTTAAAATTAAATACTGAAACAATTTATCAAGCAGTTCAGCAAGCACTACACACAACTATTTCTACAAGACAATCAAGAAAAGGAGAAATTTCTAGCTGGAAAGCATATGCACCCGCACACGCAGGTAAACTTGCAATAGAAGCTGTTGATAGAGTTATGAGGGGTGAAGGCGCCCCAAGTCCAATTTATGAAGGTGAAGATAGTGTAATTGCAAGGATACTTGATGGAAAAAAAGCAAAATATAAAGTTCCATTACCTAAAAAAGGAGAAAGTAAAAAAGCTATATTAGAAACTTATACAAAAGAATATTCTGCAGAGTATCAATCTCAGGCTTTAATAGATCTTGCAAAGAAATTAAAAACTAAAATACCAAATTTAAATCAAATCAAAAAAATAGATATTTATACAAGTCATCATACACATTATGTAATTGGAACAGGTGCAAATGATCCACAAAAAATGGATCCAGATGCAAGTAGAGAAACATTGGATCACTCTATAATGTATATTTTTGCAGTCGCTCTAGAAGATGGTGATTGGCATCATGTAAAATCTTATACAAAATCAAGAGCTAATAGAAAAAGTACTATTAAGATATGGAATTCAATAACAACCTATGAAGATAAAAAATGGACAAAAAAATATCATGATCCAGATCCAAAAAAGAAATCTTTTGGAGCAAAAGTTGTTGTTACATTGAACAGTGGGAAAAAAATAACTGAAGAACTTGATAGAGCTGATGCTCATCCATATGGAGCAAGGCCATTTAAAAGAGATAATTATATAAATAAATTTTTAACTCTAACAGATGGCATTTTAGATAAAAAAGAGAGCGATCGTTTTTTAAGAAATGTTCAAAATTTGAAAAACTTAAAAGCTGGTCAATTAGATAAACTAAATATTGAGATTAAAAAAAGTAAATTAAAAAGAAATTTAAAAAAAGGTATTTTTTAATGCATTTTGTTGAAAAAGAGCCAAGTCAAAAAAGAATAGATTTTGACCAAAAACTTAAATCAAATAAAATTCTAAGAGTTCCTGGTGCTTACAATCCTCTAACAGCAAAATTGATTGAGGAAATTGGTTATGATGCAGTTTACGTATCAGGAGGTGTTATGGCTAATGATCTTGGTTTTCCTGATATTGGTTTAACAACACTTCAAGATGTGAGTACCAGATCTTATTTAATATCTAGGGTAACAAATCTTCCAACAATTGTTGATATAGATACAGGATTTAAATCTTGTAAAGAAACTATAGAGACTTTCGAGGAGTTTGGATTAACTGGTGTTCATTTGGAAGATCAAATTGAAAGAAAAAGATGCGGGCATCTAGATAATAAAGAACTTGTTTCAACAGAGGCTATGGTTTCCAAAATAAAAGAATGTGTAGCTACAAAAAAAGATCAAAACTTTAAAATTATAGCACGATCAGATGCAAAAAGTGTTGAGGGAATTGATAAAATGATCGATAGGTGTAAAGCGTATATTGATGCTGGAGCTGAAATTATATTTCCTGAAGCTTTACATGATGAAAAAGATTTTGAAAAAGTAAGAAAAGAACTTTCATCTTATTTGTTAGCTAATATGACAGAATTTGGTAAATCTAAGTTATTTAACTATAAGGAGTTAGAAAACCTTGGTTATAATATTGTTATATATCCAGTAACTACACAAAGACTAGCAATGAAAAACGTTGAAGATGGATTAAGAGACATTTATACAAATGGACATCAAAATAATATAATAGATAAGATGCAGACAAGAAAAAGATTATATGAATTGGTAGAATACGAAAAATACAATTCTTTAGATGAAAAAATTTATAATTTTAGTACAGAAGGACATGAATAATGAGTGATGATATTAAAAAAGGTTTGCTTGGAATTGTTGTAGATGAAACTGAAGTTTCAAAAGTTATGCCAGAGATTAACTCTCTGACATATAGAGGTTATGCTGCTCAAGATTTATGTGAATATTGCAGATTCGAGGAAGTTGCTTATTTAATTCTAAATAAAGACTTACCTAACACTATCCAATTAAGACAATTTGAAAAAGAAGAGAGAAATAATAGAGAGCTTACGAAAAATTTATATGAAATTATAAAACACATGCCCAAAAAATCCCATCCAATGGATGTTGCAAGAACAGCTGTTAGTGTAATGGGATTAGAAGATAAAGAGACCTCCAACTCTACTCCAGAAGCTAATATGCGAAAAGCATTAAGAATTTTTGCTAAAACACCTACAGCTCTTGCTGCTTTTTACAGAATTAGAAGTGGTAAAAAAATAATTAAGCCTAAAAAGAATTTAACTTTTGCTGAAAACTTTTTCTACATGTGCTTTGGAAAAGTGCCTCAAAAAGAAATTGTTAAAGCATTTGATGTTTCTTTAATATTGTACGCTGAACACAGTTTCAATGTTTCAACTTTTACTGCTAGAACAATTACAAGTAGTTTATCTGATATTCATGGAGCAATTACAGGCGCAATCGCTAGTTTAAAAGGTCCATTACATGGTGGAGCAAATGAAGAAGTAATGCACATGATGAACGGAATTAAAAAACCAGAAAATGCATTAAAATGGATTAACAATGCTCTTAAAAACAAAGAGGTAGTTATGGGCTTTGGTCATAGAGTTTATAAATCTGGAGACTCAAGAGTTCCAACTATGAGAAATTATTTTGGTAAAGTTGCTAAACTTAAAAAAGATAAAAAGTTTGAAAAAATTTACGATATTGTTGAAAAAGTTATGATCAAAAAGAAAAATATCCATCCCAACGTGGACTACCCTACTGGTCCAATGTATCATTTGATGGGATTTGATACTGATTTTTTCACGCCTATATTTGTTATTTCAAGAATTACAGGTTGGTCAGCACATATTATGGAACAACATGCTGCTAACAAGCTTATTAGACCTTTAGCGAGTTACAAAGGTAGTAAGCACCGAAAAGTGATGCAGTTAAATCAAAGATAATTAATTTCTAAACAAGAATTGTGTAAATCTCACTACATCTTTATACATTCCATTGGATATGGGACCAAGACCTTGGGTAATTGTTACTATACCTTGTCCAGCTTTATAAACACCTTCACTAACTGTACCGGCACCTTCACTCATTTTTTTTAAACCGTCTGTAGTTCCTGAAATTGAATTGCAATTTGATAAAATCAAAAATATTAAAATATATTTAATTTTATTACTCAAATAGTTTAACTAAATGCTTCTGCCCAAGTTCCTTGGGTTGATGCTTTAGAATATTCTGTAGCTCTTCCTTCAAAGAAGTTCATATGCTCTACAGCATTTAACATTGTATCTAACCAAGTTAATGGATTTTTATCAATGTCATATATCGCTTCTAAGCCTAGCTGATATAATCTTCTATTAGCAATAAAACGAATATATTTTTTAATATCATCAGCAGTTAAACCTTCCATCGGACCCATTTGAAAAGCCAAATCAATGAAAGCATCTTCATGCTCAACTATTGTTCTGCATGCTTCATAAATTTCTTTTTTCAATTGTGATGTCCATGTTTCTGGATTTTCTTTAATGAAATCTTTAAATAATCTGATCATAGAATTGCAATGCAATGTCTCATCTCTTACCGACCAAGTAACAATCTGACCCATTCCTTTCATCTTGTTATGTCTTGGGAAGTTTAACAAAATTGCAAAACTTGCAAACAACTGAAGACCTTCTGTGAAAGCACTAAATACAGCAATTGTTTTTGCGATATCATGATTTGATTTAACATCAAAACCTTGCATGTAATCATATTTATCTTTCATTTCTTTGTACTTCATGAATGCTGAATACTCAGACTCTGGCATACCAATCGTATCTAACAAATGTGAATAAGCTGCAATATGAACAGTTTCCATTGAAGCAAAAGATGACATCATCATTAATACTTCAGTTGGTTTAAATACATTCATGTAATGTCTTATGTAACAGTTGCTAACTTCTACATCTGCTTGCGTAAAAAATCTGAATATTTGTGTTAATAGATTTTTTTCTGAAGCTGAAAGATTTTTTTGCCAATCTCTCACATCATCTCCAAGTGGAACTTCTTCTGGTAACCAGTGAATTCTTTGTTGAGTTAACCATGCATCATAGCACCATGGGTATCTAAAAGGTTTATAAACTGGATTTGCAACAAGCAATCCATTATTGTTTTTTTGTGGTTGAATAATTTCTGACTTAACTTTTTCTGCTACTGACATGATAAACACTCCTCGTACTCTGGTTCGCTATTTTTGGTTGATTTATTTTTATATACATTAGCCATGATGTCAGTTGACTTAGAGTCGTTAACATTCTCAGCTCTTTGAATTGATTTTGATCTACAATAATAAAGGCTTTTTAAACCTTTCTTCCACGCATCAAAATGAATTTTATGTAATTCTTTTTTATGAACATCTGCAGGTAAAAATAAGTTAACTGATTGAGCTTGTGAAATAAAAGGAGTTCTGTCTCCGCTCAATTCAATTATCCAGCTCTGATTAAGTTCAAATGCAGTTTTAAATACATCTTTTTCTAAATCAGTTAAAAAATCTAAATGGTTAACTGAGCCTTGGTTTGTAGTAATACTAGACCAAGTTTCCTCATCATTTTTACCGTGACTTTCAAGAATTTCTTCAAGATATCTGTTTCTCACATTAAACGAACCAGATAAAGTTTTATGAGTATAACTGTTTGCTGCAATGGGCTCTACTCCTGGAGAAGCTCCTCCACAAATAATAGAAATTGATGCTGTTGGTGCAATCGCAGTTTTGTTAGAAAATCTTTCTTGATAACCATACTCTGCAGCATCAGGACACGCTCCTCTTTCTTCAGCTAAATCTTTAGAGGCTTGGTTCACTTTTTCGTGAATGTTTTTAAATATTTTTTTATTCCATGATTTTGCCATTACAGACTCGAGTGGAATTCTATTTTTCTGTAAAAAAGAGTGGAAACCCATCACACCCAAACCAACACTTCTCTCTCTTTCAGCAGAATATTTAGCATCTTTAAATTGTTCAGGAGCTTTGTTAATGAAATCAGATAACACATTATCTAAAAATCTCATTACATCACTAATCATATCTGGATCATCTTTCCATTCTTCATATTTTTCTAAATTTAAAGATGATAAACAGCACACCGCTGTTCTATCTCTTCCGTCTTTATCAATTCCTGTAGGAAGAGTTATTTCACTACATAAGTTAGAAGTTTTAACAGTTAGATTTGCTAACTTGTGATGTTGAGGAATTTGTCGGTTAACTGTATCTATATAAATTATATATGGCTCACCAGTTTCAATTCTAGCAGTTAATAATCTTATCCATAAATTTCTTGCAGAAATAGTTTGTTGCACAGTTCCGTCTGCTGGACTTTTTAATGCCCACTGTTCATCTGTTTCAACTGCTCTCATGAAAGCATCTGAAACTAAAACACCATGATGTAAATTTAATGCTTTTCTATTTGGATCTCCACCAGTTGGTCTTCTCATTTCAATAAACTCTTCTATCTCAGGATGATCAATTGGAAGATAACAAGCAGCAGAACCTCTTCTTAATGAACCTTGGCTAATTGCCATTGTCAGAGAGTCCATTACTTTAATAAAAGGAATTATTCCTGAAGTTTTTCCAACTCTACCAATTTTTTCTCCAATAGATCTTAAGTTACCCCAGTAGCTTCCAATTCCCCCACCCTTTGCAGCAAGCCAAACATTCTCACTCCAAAGATCTAAAATTCCACCTAAGCTATCAGATGCTTCATTTAAAAAACATGAAATAGGCAAACCTCTTTTAGTTCCGCCGTTTGATAAAACTGGTGTTGCTGGCATAAACCAAAGATTACTAATGTAATTATAAATTCTTTGTGCATGTAAATTGTCATCAGCATAAGTACTTGCTACTCTTGCAAATAAATCTTGATAAGATTCGTTTAAACCAAGGTATCTATCTTTTAAAGTTGCTTTACCAAAATCTGTGAGTTTCGAATCTTTAGAACGATCAATTTTAATTATTATACCTTTTTCGTTTTGAAATAATTCTGTTTCATTATTTAGAGAAAATAAATCAGGCTTATTCGCTTTTGAAACTTCTTTAACTTCTGGGCTATATTCGGAGACAGCTTTCATGAGAGCTTGAGATAGAATCTTATTCATAATTTTTTATTATATTATTTTAGTTTTGCGAAAACAACTATATGTTGTAGGCGCTTTGATTAAGTATACTAAATAAACGTTTAATCAATGGAACATTTATAGAACGCGACAATATAATTATCAATAAAAAAATTGAATTTTTTTAAAGAAATTAACATAAAAAGAGTAAGTAGTGGATAAATGAGTGAAAATTTAAAAATAGATCCTTATGGTTTTAGAGAATATGACGCCCGTTGGTTGTATGAGAAAGACATAAACTCAGCAGGGATAGAGAATCTCGGTAAAGGACTTGGGACACAAATTAAAAATCACACCAAAAAAGATCATCCAAGAATTATTGTTGGACATGATTACAGATCTTACAGTGAGGAAATAAAAGTTTCACTTAAAAAGGGACTAAAGTCAACAGGATGTCATATAGAAGATATTGGTTTGTCATTATCTCCTATGGTTTATTTTGCACAATTTAATTTAGATGCAGATGCAGTTGCCATGGTTACAGCAAGTCATAACGAAAATGGTTGGACTGGTGTAAAAATGGGAATCAAAAAAGGCTTAACTCATGCACCTGAAGAGATGAAAGAATTGAAAGAAATTACATTGAATGAAAAGTTTTCAAAAGGCGATGGAAATGAAAAAGAAATAAAAGATTTCGATAAAATTTATAAAAATGACCTGATTAATAAAAACAAAATAAATAAAAAAATTAAAGCTGTAGTTGCTTGTGGTAATGGAACTGCAGGTGTTTTTGCGCCAGATATTTTAAGAGGTATTGGGTGCGAGGTGATAGAGTTAGATTGTAACTTAGATTGGAATTTTCCTAAATATAATCCTAATCCAGAAGATTTAGAAATGCTCCATGAAATTGCTAAAGTGGTTAAAGAAAATAATGCTGATATAGGTTTTGGCTTTGATGGTGATGGAGATCGAGTTGGTGTTATTGACAATGAAGGTAACGAAATATTCTCTGATAAAATTGGTTTACTAATAGCAAGAAACTTATCTGCTAAACACAAAAATTCTAAATTTGTTGTAGATGTAAAATCAACTGGTTTGTACTCAAAAGATAAGATTTTATTAAAAAATAATTGTGAAACAATTTATTGGAAAACAGGTCATTCCCATATTAAACGTAAGGTTAATACTGAAAAAGCATTAGCAGGCTTTGAAAAAAGTGGTCATTTCTTTTTCAATCAACCTTTAGGATATGGTTACGATGATGGAATAAATTCAGCTATTCATGTTTGTCATTTATTGGATAATGATAATAAAAAAATGAGCGAAATAATTAATGAATTACCAAATACTTTTCAAACACCAACGATGGCTCCATTCTGTAAAGATGAAGAAAAATATCAAGTTGTTGAAGATTTAGTTAAAAAAGTAGAACAATTAAAAAATAATAAAACTAAAATTGATGATCAAGTAATAACTGAAGTTCTTAAAGTTAATGGTGTAAGATTTTCTTTTGAAGATGGATCTTGGGGATTGATAAGAGCATCATCCAACAAACCTTCACTAGTAATTGTAACTGAAAGCCCAACCTCAGATAATAGAAAGAAGAAAATCTTTAATTTTATTGACGATTTGCTCCAAAAAACTGGGAAAATAGGCGAATACGATCAAAAAATTTAGTACTTAATAAAGTTAATTTTCAACTAATAAGTGTTCATAAAACTTTAAAGAATCATTTAAAATATTAGATGAGGTGATGGAGGGAGACTGAAGTCACCTCTTTTTATTTTAGAGCTTTTCTTAATTTTTCGACTATTAATTTTAAAGCTGTTTTTGAGTAATTTTTTTCCTTAACAATCCATACAGATAATGGCCATGAACTATCTTTTTTACTTCTAGCAATAATGTGTATATGCAACTGAGGAACAATATTTCCAATTTTTTCTACGTTAAGTTTTGAAGTTTTAAATAATTTTTTCATTACTTTACTTAAATATACAATTTCTTTCATTAGTAGAGTTTGATCTTTATAATTAAGGTCGCTTATATCGGTAATCTTATTTCTTTTGGGAATTAGAATTATCCATGGAAATTTTGAATTATCGTTTAGCCTAATAGTGCATAATTTAAGATCAATAAGATGATGGGAAGTCTTTAAAAATTTCCTATTTAACTTAAACTGCATGCTTATAGTTTAATATATTCGTAGAAAAACTTAACTGCTACGATTAGTAAGAAAATAGCAAGTAATTTACTAATTTTATTTTTATCTATTCTGTGAGCTGTTCTTGCACCTAATCTTGCCATAAAAGTTGTAATTGGAATGAAGATTAAAAAAGCTGGTACATTTAAAAATCCAATACTAAATGGTAAATTTGTTTTTAAATAACTTCCTGAAACAAAAAAACCTGTAGCACCAAATAGTGCAATTAAAAAACCAATCGCTGCAGCACTTCCAATAGCTTTATTAATTGAATAACCGAAAAATTTAAGGATGGGTACATTCATAACAGCACCACCTATACCTGTAATAGCTGAAATAAATCCAACAATCGCACCAAGTATTATTTTTAAATACAATTTCATTTCAGATATTACATTTTGTTCTTTTTCTTTAACGGTGAGTAAATAAATTCCTAAAAGAAAGATTACGATTGCAAAAAAAAGTACTAATGATTTTGTTTTAAAAGTTGCAGCAAATATCGTTCCCAAAACAACTCCTGCAACTACAAAAATACCATAGCTTTTAACTACATTAAAATCGACTGAATTAAATTTATGATGGGTTAAAACTGAAACTATTGATGTTGGAATTATTATTGCAAAAGAAGTTCCTACCGCTAGATGCATTATATAAGTTTGATCAATTCCAAGTTTGCCAAATATGTAATAAAGAAAAGGAACAGTTATTAAACCGCCACCAATACCAAAAAGACCAGCTACAAATCCAACTGGAATTGCAGTCAAAGCCATTAATAAAATTATATAGATATATTCATTTGCTAAGATTGAACTAAGCAGATTGACCTTCTCTCATATCAACATTGTTGTATTTAATTTTATCCATAATGTGATCAATTTTTTTTACATCAGCATCTCTCACACACATATTTTCACTTAAATATCTTTTCCAATGACTAGCACCAGATTGACCGTGAAATAAACCTAGTGTGTGTCTCATGATTTGGTTTAACCGAGTTCCTTTTTTCAGTTCATCTTTTACATAAGGAATTAACTGTTCAATAACGTCTTGCCTACTAGGAATATCCTCATTATTAAAAATTTCTTTCTCAATATCTGCTAACAAATAAGGTGTGTGATAAGCAGCTCTTCCAATCATAACACCATCTGTTTTTTCTAAATGTGGTTTAATTTGATCAACAGAAGTTATTCCCCCATTTATTATTATTTCTTCATTTGGAAAATCTTCTTTTAATTTATAAACAAACTCATATTTTAAAGGTGGAATATTTAGATTTTGTTTAGGTGTAAACTTGCCAAGCATAGCCTTTCTTGCATGAATAATAAAAGTTTTAATACCTGTGGATTTAAGAGTAGATATAAAATTGTGCAAGTTTTCGTAATCTTCGACATTGTCATATCCAATTCTAGTTTTTATAGTTACAGGTAAATTGGTTTTTGATTGCATTTCAGTTAAACAATCTGCAACTAAGTTTGGCTCTTTCATTAAACAAGCACCAAATCGATTTTTTTCTACTTTTCTACTCGGACAGCCTAAATTTAAATTAATTTCATCGTAGCCAAAGTCTTCTCCTACTTTTGTTGCCTCCGAAAGTAACTTAGGTGAAGATCCACCTAATTGAAGTGCAACTGGCTTTTCATTGATATTAAATTCTAGTAATTTTTTTTTATCACCTCTATTGATTGCTTCATCGACAACCATTTCAGTATAAAGAAGTATATTTTTGGATATTAGTCTTAAAAAATATCTTTCATGACGATCTGTACAGTCCATCATAGGAGCAACTGATACTAACCTATTCATAAGCTAAGACTTTATATTATTTTTTTATGAGTTTGAAGCTTCTGGATCTTCTGAAGCGACATCTGCTTCTTGATTTTCTGATTCTGAAACTTCATCTAATGAAACTTCACCTTGTTCATTCATAGTTTCTTGGCCAACTGAAGCGTCAACTTCAGGTGAAGCTGTTTCAGACAATTCAGCTAAATCTTCTTTAGACACTTGAATTTTTTCTGGAGTTTTTCTAGCTCTTTTAGATGGTAAAATTGGAGTTCCACTTTTTGAAATTTCTCCTTTGTAAAGATTTTCAAAATCATCGCCTATATCTTCATCATCCTCTACACCATCATCCACTTGTTCAACATGTTTTCTAAGTTTGTAAACAGCGCTTTCAGTTAAATCTGATACTTTAATTTTCTCTTCAGCAATTTCTCTCAAAGATATAACTGTGTTTTTATCGTTGTCCCTATCAATTGTAGGTTCTAAGCCAGCATTAAGTTGAGTAGCTCTTTCTTTAGCTACTAAAACTAATTCATAAGGACTTTCCACTTTATCTATACAGTCTTCAACGGTAACTCTAGCCATGAGCGGTTGTTTATACCTGGGGCTCAAAAAAATCAAGCGTTTTCTAAATATAAATTGGATTTAGCTTCTTTCTTGTTAAAAATAACAGAGCTAAAGACAAGAATATATAAATCGCAGAAACAACAGCAATTTTTTCAATTGAAAAACCAATGTCAATCAAAACTCCAAATAAAGCTGTTCCAAATGCTGTAGAAAATACCATTAACGCAGTAGTTAGAGCTTTAATTGACCCAATATGTTTCACTCCATAAATTTCAGCCCAAGTAGCTGAACCTAATACGTTAGCAAATCCATTAGAGATTCCAATCAATCCAAGAAATACAAATGCTGTAACAGATGAATCAAATAAAATAATTACAAATGTAGAAAACAATAATGGAATATTCATATAAATTAATAATTTTCTACTGCTAAATTTATCTATCAATGGACCTGCTAATAACAATGTTGAAACTGTGAAAATAGAATAAGACATGAATGATTGAGCAATAGTAAATTCACCCCAACCTTTTGAACTGGTCACATAGGATTGATAAACAAAAACTCCTGTTGCAATCCAAGGCATAGCAAGCATGTTTGAACAAATTATATAAAATCTATAATCTTTTAAAACTTCTAGTCTTGTCCATTGCTTAATATTTTTATCTACTTGCTTTTGGTTATTATCTGTTTCTCTTGAATCTAAACTCAAGTTTTTAATTAAAAAAAAGGAAGCTAATGGTAAAAGTAAAATTACAATAATTGAAATTGTTACCCAAATATTTTGCCAAGTATATAAAGTTAATAAATAAACTGTCAAAACAGGTAAAATAAATTCACCACAAGACAATCCAAACCAACCTGCACTTAGAGCTTTACCTCTTGATTTGGTAAAGTATCTTGAAATTGTAGTGCTTGCTGTGTGAGACATCATTCCTTGACCTGAAAATCTCATTAAAAATATTGCTACAAATAAAAATGGTATTGAATATATTTTAGAAAAGAAAAAACATGCAAAAGCTAAAAGCGGAATTACAAATAAAGAAAATTTAAACACATTTACATCATCAATTTTTTTTCCTAACCATATAAAAAGAATACTGCTAAGTAATGTGGCCGAAGCAAAAATTGAGCCAAATTGTCCATGAGTAATAGACAAGGTATCTCTTATACTGGAATTAAAAAGTCCAAGAAAAAAACTCTGTCCAAAACTAGAAAAAAATGTAAAAATGAAACCAAATACAATTACTTTTAAACTTAAACTTTTAAACATAGAAAAAAATTATGACTTTTAATGTTGCTTTCATAGGTCTTGGGGTAATGGGCTACCCAATGGCTGGTTATATATCAAAAGCCGGACACAATGTAACTGTTTTTAATAGAACAAAATCAAAAGCTGAAAAATGGATTGGTGAATACAAAGGTAAAATGGCTGATACTCCAGCACAAGCAGCAGAAGGTGCAGATTTTATATTTACGTGTGTAGGTAATGATGATGATTTAAGTGAAGTATCATTAGGTGAAAATGGATTATTTAAATCTGCAAAAGAAGGTTCTGTTTATATAGATAACTCAACTGTCTCTGCAGAAATTTCAAGAGAACTGTATGCTGCTGCTAAAGAAAAAGGATTTGGATTTTTAGATGCCCCTATATCTGGAGGACAATCTGGAGCTGAGGGAGGAATTTTAACCGTTATGGTTGGTGGAGATGAAGATGTATTTTCAAAAGCAGAACCAGTTATTGATTGCTATAGCAGAAAGGTAAAATTAATTGGTCCATCTGGAAGTGGACAACTAACAAAAATGATGAACCAAATGTGTATTGCTGGAGCAGTTCAAGGTTTATCAGAGGCAATTAATTTTGGTATAAATGCTGGTCTTGATATGGATATTGTAATGGAAACAATTTCAAAAGGTGCAGCTCAATCTTGGCAAATGGAAAATAGATACCGAACGATGACAGATGATAAGTTTGACTATGGATTTGCTATTGATTGGATGAGAAAAGATTTAAAAATTGCAATTGAAGAAGCAAAAAGAAATGGTTCACCAGTACCAATTACAGAAATCATAGATGGTTACTATGCTGAAGTACAAGAAATGGGTGGTAACCGTTGGGATAGCTCTGCACTTATTGCTCGATTAAAAAAGAAAAAATAATCTGTGACTGATACTGTTCCTTATTATGAGGACTTTGTAGAGATCAAAAAGAAAATTTGGTCTATGTTAGATAATGCTATCAAAGACAGAGGTTCACCTTTTAGAATACCTGTATTTATATGTGGTAACCAATCTGATTTAGATGGTAGAATTGTAGTTCTTCGAAAATCAGATCATTCTAACAACTTAGTTCAGTATCATAGCGATATTCGTTCAGATAAAATTGAAAAATTAAAATCAAACAAAAATGCAGCAATGTTATTTTATGATAAAGATGAAAAAATACAGGTTAGACTGAAAGTAGAGTGTAAAATTAATTATAATAACGAAGTAACTAAAGAATCTTGGTCAAAAACTCAACACATATCTAGAAAATGTTATCTAGTTGATAATGGACCGGGAACTGAGACTGATTCTCCTACATCTGGACTGAAACCTGAGCTTGATAATTTTGATTACACTAAAGAACAAAGTGAAGAAGGTTACAAAAACTTTACGGTTATTCAATGCAAAATAAAATCAATAGAATGGTTATATTTAGCAGCTAAGGGTCATCGAAGAGCAAAATTTGATTTAGAAAATAATAAAGATACTTGGTTAGTACCTTAAATCCCTTTTACAATTATATTACTTCCTTCAGAGTTTTGAAGCCGAATGTCTTTAATTGGCTTATATTCATCAGAATGATACCATTCTAAAGCTTTTTCATACGATGGAAATTTAATGATTACTAACCTTGGAAAATTATCTTCACCCTCTACTACTTGATATTCACCATTTCTAACAAGATATTCACCGCCAAATTTTTTTACAACCTCTGTAACTTTAGCAACATACTCTTTATAGTTTTCTGGGTTTGTTACCTTTAATTGTGCAATAACATATCCTGCTGACATAATCTTCTCCTTTAAAATATTGATTTTGAATACTTCTTCCAGTTATCTTGATAGTGTTTAGTGTTTTCCTCTACAGCTTTTTTTTCTTCATCAGTCACCTCTCTTACAATTTTTCCAGGTGAGCCCACTACTAAAGAATTATCAGGTATAACTTTATTTTCAGTTATTAGAGCTTTTGCTCCAATGATGCAGTTTTTTCCTATATTTACTTTATTTAAAATTACTGCACCAATTCCAATTAAGCTATTATCTCCAATGGTACATCCATGAAGCATCACTAAATGACCTACAGTAACATTTTTTCCTACTTTTAATGGGCAGCCAGGATCAGTATGTAAGACGCTGCCATCTTGAATATTAGATCCCTCACCTATGTGAATATTTTCTATATCGCCTCTTAAAACAGCATTAAACCAAATGCTTGTATTTTTCTCTAATGTGACGTCTCCAATTATAGTTGCATTAGGAGCTACCCAATTTTCGCCAGAGTTTTTTGGTTTTTTATCTTTTAAATCATAAAACATAATTTATATATTCTTACAGTATGCCAATACAAACTCCAATATGTGATTTTGGTCAAAAAGCCATTCCATTTGAATTAAAATCAACAGAAAATAAAATTCTTTCGTTAGATGATATTAAAGGAGAAAATGGAACTTTGATTATGTTTATTTGTAATCATTGTCCTTATGTTAAAGCAGTTACAAAAGAAATAGTTGAAGATTGTAATGAATTAAAAAAAATTGGAATAAATTCAGTTGCAATCTGTGCAAATGATGCAGAAAATTATCCTGAAGACTCTTTTGAGAATATGATTAAATTTTCTAAAGATAATAATTTTAATTTTCCTTACTTAAACGATGAGACACAAAATATCGCAAAAGCATATGACGCTGTCTGTACACCAGATTTTTTTGGATATAACAAAAATTTAGAACTTCAATATCGAGGAAGATTAAGAGAATTGAGAAATCTTACACCTGTTAAAGAAGGTGAAAGTGATTTGTTAAAAGCTATGAAACAAATTGGGGAAACAAGCAAAGGTCCTAAAGACCAAATTCCTAGTGCTGGCTGTAGTATAAAGTGGAAAACTAATTAATGTATTTAATTGTTACTAGATCTTTTCCTCCTGAACTAGGTGGAATGCAAAGCTTAATGTGGGGTTTATCAAGAGAGTTGTCTAAAAACTTTATGATAAAAGTTTTTGCAGATCATATTGATAATCATAAAAATTTTGATGAACAAGCCTCGTTTTCAATCGAGAGAGTTGGTGGAATAAAACTTCTTAGAAAATATAGAAAAGCTCAACTAATTAATGAGTTTATTAAAGATAATAAAGTTGAAGGAATAATTGGGGATCATTGGAAAAGTTTGGGGCTCATCAAAACTTCAAAAAAAAAATATTGTCTTATACATGGTAAAGAGATTAACCATCCTAAAGGGTCAACTCAAAATAAAAGGGTTTTAAATGTTCTTAATAATGTAGAAAAAGTTATTGCAAACTCACAATATACCAAAAACCTTGCTATTGAATGCGGGGTTAATGAAAATAAAATTACTGTAATTAATCCCGGTGTTGATCCAGCTCAAGAATTGAACAAAAAATCATTAGAAAAAGTTGAAAGCTTACTAAAAGTTAAAACGCCAAGATTAATTACTGTTTCAAGATTTGATAAAAGAAAAAATCATGAAAAAGTAATGATGGCTCTTAGAAATCTAAAACAAATTAACCCAGATATTGTCTACATTTGTATTGGATACGGTGATGAAGAAGAAAATATTAAAAAATTAGTAAAAGAATTAAATTTAGATGAACAAGTAATGTTTTTTAAAGACATCAGTGATGATTTAAAAAATGCACTAATCGCTAAATCAAATTTATTTGTAATGCCCTCTATAATTCATAAAAAATCTGTTGAAGGGTTTGGAATTGCATATGTTGAAGCTGCTCAATACGGTGTTCCATCCATTGGCGGTAAAGATGGAGGTGCGGCAGATGCAATAGATCATGAAAAAACTGGTTTAATATGTGATGGAAATAATCTTGATGATATTTATTCTTCAATTAACTCAATGTTAGAAAATAAAAAATATTTAGAACATGGAAAAAATGCAAAAGAATTTGTCAACAAATTTCAATGGTCAAAAATAATTGAAGAATACAAAAACATACTAAATTGATTTCAAATAATAAATTAGCAATTTTTTTAATTATAATCTCAGTTTTTTGCGGAACATTAATGTTAACCTTTTTAAAATTAGCTCAAGAAGAAGTTAATGTTTATGTAGCAGGTTTCTTCAGATTTTTATTTGGTTTCCTGATTATTTTTCCTTATATGTTAAAAACTAAATTTGCAGTTTTTAAATCAAATCATCATAAAAAACATTTTCTTAGAGCAGTTTTAAACTTACCTTCAATGCTTTTATATTTCTCAGCTTTAACAATGATGCCAATTGAAAAAGCTACAGCAATATCTTTTGTTGTTCCTTTTATAGTAACTATTTTGGCTGTTTTGTTTCTTGGAGAAAAAATTTATATCTACAGAAGTTTTGCGCTAGTTTTAGGATTTATTGGTATGTTGGTAATTTTAAGACCAGGTATGATTGATATCTCTATTGGAGTATATATGGCACTGTTATCTTCTTTTATGTGGTCAATAGTGATTATAATTACAAAAACTATAACAAAAAACGATAGTTCGATTACAATTTTATCTTATGGATACTGTTATATGACTATTTTTAGTTTCCTTATTGCATTGTTTTATTGGCAAACACCTAGTTTACAAAATTTGATTTATTTATTTTTTGCAGGTCTATCTGGCACATTGTTGCATCTTTGTATTAATCACGCTTATAAATTAGTTGATGTAAGCATGACCCAACCCTATTCTTTTCTAAGTTTAGTATTTGCATCTCTAATTGGCTATTTTGTGTTTAGCGAAATCCCTGATCTCTTCACTTGGATTGGTGCAAGTATAATATTTTTAGGAGTTTTCATTATGTCATACCGTGAAATGAAGCTTAATAAAGAAATCATTAGAAAACGAATAGATATTAAATCTTAATTTTTCTTCTTAAAGGTTTTGTAAATATGCCAAACTACAATTAAAATTGTAGTAGCTAGGATACATGTAGTTAATGTTCTGTCCCACAAAAATTCCCACGAACCATTACTTAATAACAAAGAACGTCTTAAGTTTTCTTCCATCAATCCACCAAGTACAAATGCTAATATCAAAGGTGGCATAGGGAAATCATATAATCTTAAAAAAGTTGCTACTACTGCTATCCCAATCATTAAATAAATATCAAAATTATTAAATGACATCACGTAAATCCCAGTAACAGAGAAAAATAAAATTAAAGGAATTAAGTAATTTTTAGGAACTGCAAGAATTCTAGCTATATAGGGAATGAGTGGTAAGTTTAATATAAGAAGAATTACCATTCCAATATACATAGACATAATTATTGACCAAAAAATTTCTGGATTAGTCATATAAAGTCTAGGACCGGGCTGAACACCAAAACCTAAAAGAGCACCAAGCATTACTGCTGTGGTTCCACTCCCAGGAATTCCTAAAGTGAGCATTGGTACAAAAGAACCAGAACAAGCAGCATTATTTGCAGTTTCTGGTGCTGACAATCCATTTACGCTTCCCTTACCAAATTTTTCTTTTTCCTGATCACTAACTACGTTTCGTTCCATTCCATAAGCTAAAAAGGATGCAATTGTTGCACCAGCTCCAGGCAAAACACCAATCAAAAAACCAATTATTGATGATCTTGGAATTGTTTTGTACATTTTAGTTCGTTCTTCTTTATTAATCTTAATTGAGCCTAATTCAGTTAATGAAACTTGTTTAGCAGCACGAGTTGGATCGTTTCTCTTTAAAATAATTGTTAAAGCTTCACTCATCGCAAAAGTTGCCATCACAACTAGTACGAAGCTAATACCGTCAGTTAAGTTCATATTGTTAAATGTATATCTTGTGATATCAGACAAGCTGTCTTGACCAACTGAAGCCAACATCAAACCTAAAACAACCATCATCATTGCTTTTAAAAATTGTCCTTTAGATGAAAAAGCAGCAATGGCAGTTAAACCTAAAATCATCAAAGCAAAATAATCAGGTGATCTAAAAGATAAACTTACTTTGGATAAGCTTGGTGCCATGAATAACAAATAAATTGCAGATAACGTTCCACCAGCAAATGAGCTCCATGCAGCAATTGCTAAAGCTTTTCCAGCCTTACCTTGCTGTGCCATTGGATAGCCGTCAAATGAAGTTGCAACTGTTCCTGGAACACCGGGGGCATTTAATAATATTGAAGAAGTTGAACCACCAAATACTGCTCCATAATAAACTCCCGCCATCAAAATTAATCCAGTTGCAGGTTCAAAACCATATGTAATAGGTATCATTAAAGCTATTGCAGTCATTGGACCAAGACCAGGAAGCATTCCAATAATTGTTCCAAAAAAACAGCCAACCATTACCATTAATATATTTTGAAGTGTAAGTGCTGTTGTTAATCCAATTAGTATCCCTTCAATCATCCCATTACTCCGATTAATTGTA
>CACFZQ010000005.1:0-38391 GCA_902570835.1 uncultured Pelagibacteraceae bacterium
CTAGCACCTCGTGACATTCTCAAAGATGTATCAGTGACATCAATAGCTTTCTCTCCGAAGATTGATCTTAATAGTTTTTCCTCTGGTCCTGATGCTGAATCACCTTTTGGTGTAACTTTTCCAACTAAAATATCACCAGCGTTTACTTCAGCTCCAATATAAACTATTCCAGACTCATCAAGATTTTTCAAAGCTTCCTCATTAACGTTAGGAATATCTCTAGTAATTTCTTCTTCTCCTAATTTAGATATTCCACCTTCTATAATTGTTTTTAAGTAGCTTCTTATTTTTGTTTTATTATTAAAATTTTCTTCAGGTGTAATTTCTAATTTTTTTACACCTTTCTGTTCTTTTAAACCTGTATCAAATTGTTGTATTAGCATTTATAATAATTTAAGTAAGGTTAATATCATAATTCAAATAAAAAAACATATGGAAAATAGGTTAGCAAAATTTAATGAGCTGGTTCCAAGTACTCTGCCCTTTGTAGAAGGAAAACTTAAAGGTCATAAAGAAAGAAAAAATTATTCTATAGTTGGACCTGGTGTAGCTGAAGATAGCAAACAATTTATTAAAATTGCTATGCCTCATAGTTTTAATTTAGGTGCAGTGTCAGCACTTCCCCAAAATGGTTCGGGCCTACATAGTCACACAACTGCAGAAGTATTTGTAATTTATTCTGGTAGATGGAGATTTTATTGGGGAGCAGAAGGAAAAGATGAAATAATTTTAAATGCTGGTGACATAATTTCAATGCCAACTAACATGTTTAGAGCATTTGAAAACGCAGGTGACGAAGAAGGATTAATTTTTGTTGTTTTAGGAGGAGATGATCCTGGAATAATAACTTGGGTTCCAAGTGTTTTAGAAAAGGCAAAAAAAACTGGTATGGCACTATTAAATGATAATTCATTAATTGATTTATCTATTAATCAAATTCCAGAGGGAAAAACAATTCTTGAGCCTATTTCTCAGGAGGAAATAAAAAAATTTGATAACTATAAATTAGATCAACTAGAAAAGTTTATATGTAAAAGTAGTGAAAATTCAAAATATGAAAATAAACTAA
The DNA here is from genome assembly GCA_902570835.1 of uncultured Pelagibacteraceae bacterium. GTDB lineage: Bacteria > Pseudomonadota > Alphaproteobacteria > Pelagibacterales > Pelagibacteraceae > Pelagibacter. Next base: position 1,070 of record CACFZQ010000005.1, read on the forward strand.
ATGAGAATATTAATTTAATTCAAATTCTTGGAAATAAATTTGAAACAAAAGAATTCTCTCCAGTAATAAATCAAGATACAGGATTTAATCTTTCGATTTTAAAATCCAGCAAAGGTCTTATAACCAATTTAAAATTTGAAAAACCTACAATAATGTTCTCAAGAACTGGAAAATGGGAAATAATGATTGATGATTTTCAGTGTGTTTTAAATGCTAAAGATACAATTTCTATTCCAATTAATTCAAACGTTAATATTAAAATAGATGAAAATGAGGAATGTTACTTAAATTGTGTAACACAAGTCTAATGAAAGGTTTTGATTCAAAATATAAAAACTTTCCCGATTACATACTAAAAATAACTAAACAAATTTGGGAAAATAAAGACGTTGTGTCTATTGCTAAATTTTACAGCGATAACATTCCAGTTAGATCACCTTTTGGTGTCACCTATGGAAACAAGCCTGTGATTGATGCTACTTATGCGACCTTAAAAGAATTTCCTAACAGACAATTGCTTGGTGAAGACGTGATTTGGAATGGAAATGATGATATTGGTTATCATTCATCTCATAGAATTTTAAGTAAAGGAACACATCTTGGTGATGGCTCATACGGCAAACCAACTGGTAAAAATATTTACTATAGAGTAATTGCTGATTGTGCATGTAAAAATAATCAAGTCTATGATGAATGGATTGTTCGTGATCAAGGAGCGATGGTAAGACAAATAGGATTTACACCGAAAGATTTTGCGCAAATTCTTATAGATAAAGAAGGTGGCGTTGAAAAAGCAAAACAATTATTTAATTCAAATTCTAAGATGAATTCAGATTACAAACAAGGCGCTGTACCTGATGATTGTACTGGAGGTAAATATTCCAAAATATTAAAAAATATCTTTAAAGATGATTATAATTTTTCTGATTATGCAAGAGCTGCAACTATTTATTGGCCTGGAAACAAAATTGGACATGGGAGAGAGGATATAATCAAATTTTGGAATGCTTTGAAAAATACTTTTAGTGATATGAAGTTTTCTGTTGAGCACATTGGTTATTTAGAAGAAGCAGATAAAAATCCTAAAGCATCAATAAGATGGTTTCTGGAAGGTAATCATTCCAAAGACACTGAAGAATTTGGAGAAAAATCAAATAAAAATATTTTTATAATGGGTATAAACCATACAGAAATAATTGATGGAAATGTTATAAGAGAATGGGTTTTGTTTGATGAGGTTGCAATTTGGAAACAAATTTTAATGAAATAAATTATGAGTAAAATTAAAACAACGCATGTAGGAAGTTTACCAAGATCAAATGAATTATCTGACCTCTTGTTCAAGAAAGATCAAAAAGAAAAAATAGATTTAAATCAATTTGATGAAATTGTTCAAAGAGATGTGAATAATATTGTTAAAAAACAAATAGAAGTTGGAATTGACTATATTAGTGACGGTGAAATGTCTAAGATTAGCTATGCAACTTACGTTAAAGATAGAATTGATGGCTTTTCAGGAGAGAGTGAAAGAAAAGCACCAAAAGATTTAGATGACTTTCCATCTTTTAAAGAGAGAATTGCAAGAACAGGTGGTACTCCTACCTACACAAGACCTTGTTGTACAAGTGAATTAAAAATTAAAGATAAAACTTCTCTAACAAAAGATATAAATAATTTTAAACAAGCTTTAGAAAAAAATAATCATAAAGATGCGTTCATGAATGCTGCTTCACCAGGAGTTATTTCGGCCTTCTTACCAAATAAATTTTATAAAAATGATGATGAATATTTAGAAAATTTATCAAACATGATGAAAGATGAATATGAGGAAATTACATCAAATGGATTAAAACTTCAGTTAGATTGTCCAGATTTAGCCCTTGCAAGACACATGACTTTTAAAGATTTGTCTGAAAAAGAATTTTTAATCAGAGCAGAAAAGCAAATAGAATGTTTAAATAATGCTATTAGTAACATTGATAGCTCCAAAATAAGAATGCATATTTGCTGGGGTAATTATGAAGGACCTCATTTACACGACATTGCACTAGAAAAAATTATGCCAATAGCTTTAAAGGCTAATATACAAACCTACTTGATAGAGTCGTCAAATCCAAGACATTCTCATGAGTGGCAAATTTTTGAAAACTTAAAAATTCCCAAAGATAAAATAATTGCTCCTGGAGTAATCGACTCAACTACAAACTTTGTCGAACATCCCGACGTTGTAAAAAATAGAATTGTAACTTATTCAAAAGTAATTGAAAAAGATCAACTGGTTGCTGGAACAGATTGTGGTTTTAGTACTTTTGCTGGCTTTGGAAATGTTGATGAAAATATAGTTTATAAGAAGCTAGAATCTTTGGTGCATGGCGCAGAACTTGCGTCAAAAGTGATTTAATTTACTCTTTAATTTAAACTTCGTAATAGATATAGTTTTCGAACTTAAATTATAATTTAACAATAAATAAAAAGAGAGAAAACATATGAGAAAAATACTAGTTACTTTATTGTTTTTACTTTTTGGGACTTCTGCTTATGCAGATTGTAACATTAAAAGTGGTTCAATAAATATTTTGGCTAATGATTTTCCTGCATTAAGAACTTTCGTTGAAACTTCTAAACAATGTAAAGGAAGTGCAGATTTTAAAGTGACTCATTCATCTGAACACAATAAAATCGCAGTGCCAGCACTTACTGCAAATCCATCTGAATTTTCAGCTAGAATTGCAGCAAACAGTTCAATCGTTCCTTTAATGAACCAAGACTTAATAAGACCTTTAGATGATCTTGTTAAAAAATATGGAAAAGGAATTCAAGACTCTCAATTGATCACAATTGATGGAAAAGTAATGGCTGTAGCATTTATGGCTAACACTCAACACTTATACTATAGAGAAGATGTTTTAAAAGATCTTGGTATAGCTGTTCCAAAAACATACGAAGAGGTAGTTGCTGCTTCTGAAAAAATTAGAGCTTCAGGAAAAATGCAATATCCATATGCTGCTGCTTACAAAGCAGGTTGGAACTTAGCAGAAGAGTTTGTTAACATGTACATTGGTCATGGTGGTGAATTCTTTAAGTCTGGAAGTGCAGAACCAAATGTAAATAATGCAAAAGGTGTAGCTACTTTAAACATGCTTAAAAAATTATCTGAATTAAGTAACCCAGATTATTTAACACATGATAGTGAAGCTATTAAAGTTGAGTGGGAATCTGGAAATGTTGCTTTAATGACATTGTGGGCTTCTAGATCAGGTACACTTTTAGATGATGAAGGTGATGCTAATATTACTAAAGCTACAAAACTAACTGGACCAGCTACAGTTGGGGGTGGAAATATCCCTGCTGCAACTTTATGGTGGGATGGTTTCACACTTGCAAAAAACAGATCTGACGCTGATGCAGAAGCTACATTTAGAGCTTTAGCTCACGCTGCATCAAATAAGAAAATGGTTGCTGACGCTGCTGACCAAGCTGTTTGGTTGGTAGAAGGATTTGTTCCAGGACCAAAATCTATTGGTGTAATTGAAGCTGTAAAAATGGGCGCAAAACCATATCCAATGTTACCACAAATGGGTTTAATGCATGGTGCATTAGGAAGTGAGATTGTTGAGTTTTTACAAGGTAAAGAATCAGCTGAACAAGCATTGAAAGATGTTGAAGCTGCTTACACTAGTAAAGCTAAAGAACAAGGCTTTCTATAAAATCTAATCTTTAAGTGGGGACCAAGTCCCCACTTAATAAAAAATTTCAATGCCTAATAAAACTTTTTTTTGGTTTTTTTTACCAACAGGATTAGCAATGGTCCTATTTATTGGGCTTCCTATCATTTCTACAGGAGTTCAATCTTTTTACGCTCAGCATGATCAAGTAGTTAAAGAGGTTAAAAAATGTGATCCATTTGGTTGTACTGTTTCGATTGTAGTCGACAATGAAGAAACTACAAAAATTAGAGAAGCAAAACCTCTTGGAAAGTTTAATGGTTTCGGTACTTATGTAGATAGAAACCATTTAGCAACACAAGAAATAAAAAAATTTTGGAATGAAACAGAAACTTTTGGTGAATTTGTCGATCAAGTAACTAATCTACCATTTTATAAGGCACTAATATTTACATTAACTTATTGTATATTTGTAACCCCAAATGTCTTATTGTTAGGTTTTATAATTGCCTTAAGTTTAAACGCAATCTCAAGAAAAATTAGAGGTCCATTAATCTTTGGTACTATTTTACCAATGATTGTAACTCCATTAGTTGGGTCTTTAGTCTTATTTTGGATGATTGACTCTCAAGGAATAATTGGAGCCAACATTCAAAATTTAATGAATGATCCATATTTATCTTTAAAATCCTCTAAAACTCTTACGTGGATAACAATTATAATCTATGGAATTTGGCATCACTCCCCTTTTGCATTCGTAGTGTTCTATGCTGCACTTCAAACAGTACCTCAGGAACCTATTGAAGCTGCAATTATTGATGGTGCTTCAAGATTTCAGAGAATAAAACACATTGTGCTACCTCATATTTACCCAGTGGTAACATTTGTTGCATTAATATCATTGATGGACAATTTTAGAGTTTTTGAACCAATTATTGGTTTTAGTGCCGAAGGTAGTGCGCAATCTCTTTCATGGTTAATTTACGATAACCTAGTAAATGAAGAAGTAATTTTGTTTGGTTCAGCTGCAGCAACATCAATGATGACAATCATTGGGATAGCTATTTTGCTTGCTCCTGTATTGGTTAGAACATGGAAAGAATTTAAAACTGCGAGATAGATATGGATTATGGGTTAGATAAAAAAACAAATACTTTAAAAACATTTAATACCATATTTATTATTTCTTGGTTGTTAGTTGCATGTTTTCCATTCATCTGGACTTTTTGGGGATCATTTAAAGTAAGAGCAGATTTTTTTTCAAGAACAGATTGGTGGTATGCAATTTCAGCTTTCAATACATTAATTGAAACTGGTGAAAAGTTTACGACAAATGCTTATCATGAAGCTTGGTTTGAAGGAGAATTTTGGAAAGCGTCTAAAAATACAATTATTGTAACTGTATTTGTTGTTAGTATTTCATTGTTTTTAGGAACTTTAGGAGCATACGCCCTTTCTAGATCAACAGAAAAATATGCATTTTGGATTCTAATGGCAGCTTTAATTTTTAGAGCTATGCCACATATAACTTTAGTATCAGGTTATTTATTTCCATTTTTTGAATTACAAATATGGGGAATACTTCCAACAACTATTGTTGTTTTAGTTGCTATTAATCAACCATTTACTTTATGGTTGCTTTATTCATTTTTTAAAACAATACCAAAAGAACTTGATGAAAGTGCATTAATTGATGGATGTTCATATTTTCAAGCATTTAGACATATTATAATGCCAGTGATGTGGCCTGGAGTTATTACTGCAGGATTATTTAGTTTGATGCTAGCTTACAATGATTTCACTGTAACAGCTTTACTTCTTAATCAAGAAAATCACACAATGGTTCCAAAGATACAAAGTTATTTAGGAACTAACCAACACGAAGGTAATCTAATGTGGGCAGTGTCCGCTGTAGTATCAGCAACAGCTCCATTGTTTATGCTAGTAATGTTTTTTCAGAGACAAGTCATCAGTGGTTTAACTACTGGGGCTGTAAAAGGTTGAAAAAATACTACAAAGCTTTGTTATTCGGTTCTATTGGAACACTTGTTGAAACTTCTGAAATTCAGAGAAAGTCCTTTAATGAAGCTTTTAAAAAAAAAGGTTTAAATTGGTATTGGACTAAAGAGGAATATATCAAACTACTAAACAAATCAGGTGGCAGCGATAGAATAAAAGAATACGCAAAGAAAAAAAATACAAAAGTTAATCCGAAGAAATTAAGAGATTTAAAAACTAAACTGTTCAATAATTACTTAAAGAAAAATCATTTAAAATTAAGACCGGGTGTGAAAAATATAATTAATCTCTGTAATAAAGAAAAAATTAGATTAGCTTTTGTAACCTCCACCTCAAAAAATAATATTAATTCTATTCTTTTCTCATTAAGAAAATCAATTAGTCAAAAAAATTTTAGTTTTATTGGGAATTCAAAAATAGTTAAAAATTTAAAACCAAATCCAGATATATATCTTCTTGCATTAAAAAAGCTTAAATTAAAACCTAAAGAATGTCTGGCTATCGAAGATTCTCAAGAAAGTTTAAATTCTGCAGTTAATGCAAAAATTAAATGCATAATTTTTCCAGGAAAATTTCATTTAAATAAAAAGTTTAATAACGCTTATAAAAAATTAAGCAAATTAAATAAAAAAATTATTTTGAGATAAAATCATTTACTAGATTATTAAATTTATCTGGTTCTTCTAAGTGAACATTGTGACTACAATTTTTAAATATTTCTAGACGACTATTCTTGATATTTTTATTTAACGTATCAACTTGTTCAAAGTTATAAGAGATATCTTTATCACCCCAAATAATTAAGGTTTTATTTTTAATGTTTTTTAAATTTTCTATACCTCTCCAATTTTTCATTGCTAGTAGAGCATTATCAGCAGTTTCTAATGAAACATTTTTAACTGCATTAGCACACAAAAAATAATTTTTATCCTTATCTCCCTTCACAAACCATTTGGGAGGAACTCTTGAAAATGACGCCTCAGCACCTTCTTTTTTAAGTTTTTCTCTTGTTTCATCCATAGTTTCAAATCTACCAGGAATATCTCCTATAGATCCTGTTGCAAAACAGATTAATTTGTTAACTCTATCACCAACAATTTTTGCGATTTCCTGAACAATCATTCCACCCATTGAATGTCCAATTAAATTAAAATTTTCGATATTTTTTTCATCTAGTATTTTAATTATTTTCTTTGCCATCGCATTAATAGAATTTAATGATTGAGCATTATGACTTTCACCAAATCCAGGGAGTGCTGGAGCGATAACTCTAAAATTTTTTGAAAAGTAATCTTTTTGAAAACACCACATTTCTGAGGAACCTAAATATCCATGCACTAAAACAAATGGAAAGCCTTCACCTCTATCATCTACAAAAATATTACTCATAAAAGCTTAATTATCATTTCCTTTAAAATAAACAAAACTAAAAAACTCATAAAAGCTATAATGAATATATTTATTACCTGCCATATTTTTTTGTCATTGGCATACTTAGATAAATGATTTGATAAATATCCCAAAATAAAGAAAAATAAAAATGAAGCAAAAGACGCCCCTATCCCAAAAGCCAATTTTTGATTTAACAAGTAATTCTTAGAGAAATTTCCAAGAATAAAAACCGTATCCGAGTAAACATGCGGATTTAAATATGTAAACCCTAATGTTTTTAAGAAAATATTTAACTTTGATATCGCTCTAACATTACTTTGAAAATTAACTTCTTTATAATGAATTTTTATTTTTGAATATATAAAATGAATTAAAAAAACCACTAAAAGAAAATTAAAAACAAATTCTACTATTGAGTTAAAAAATTGGTTAAAAAAATGAAATAAAAAAATTCCAACAAAAATTAATATTAAATCTGAAACAGAGCAAACTAAACAAACTAAAAATACATGCTGTTTTTTTAAGCCCTGCTCTATTACAAAAATATTTTGAGCACCAATTGCTAAAATTAAACTTAGGCCAGTAAAAAAACCTAGCAGTGCATATTCCATTGATTTTTCTTAAACTCTTTTTCTACCCTGCACAACTCTATCGAGAATAAGAGCCACAAATAATATAGCAACACCGGCTAAAATACCTTGTCCTACATTGGCGTATTGAAGTGCTTCTAACACATCTTGACCTAAACCTTTGGCTCCAATTAATGATGCTACAACTACCATTGCTAGACTTAACATTACTGTTTGATTAACACCTGCTAATATGGATGGGGTTGCTAATGGCAGATCTACTTTTCTAAGCAAGTACCATTTGGATGCACCGTAAGCAATTGCAGCCTCTCTAATTGTTTCAGGCACACCTCTTAAACCAAGAACAGTTAATCTAACCACAGGCGTTCCTCCAAATATCATTGTAATTATAACTGCAGCAACCTTTCCAGTTCCAAAAAATGCTATTACAGGAATCATGAATACAAAAGCAGGCATTGTTTGCATGAAATCCATAATCGGTCTTATCATTGAATAAAATCTTTGACGCCTTGCACAAAAAATTCCAAGAGGAATACCAATTACAATACTTAATACAGCTGCTGTTCCTAAAAGAGCTAGTGTTGTCATAGCCTTAACCCAGAAACCTAAAAATCCCATGTAACATAAAAATCCTGCTGAATATATTGCAGCTCTAGGTCCTGCCGCTAATCCCGTTAAAGTTACAATAGTTGTAATAATTACTATCCATGGAGTTTTAACAAATAATAACTCTAAGAAATCTAGCACTGATCTAATTCCAATAGTGATTGCTGTAAATAACGCATCTCCTTTTAATACTGCGTAATCAAAGATTGTTTCTACCCATTTTATTGATGTTAACCTGATATCTGGATGAGTTGGGAAATCATCCATTAATGTAATGACACCAGGAAAACTATAATGCACTACAGAAAAAAACATAATAACTGCAGCAAACATTGTGCTGGAGATAAAGTTCTTCCCTTGCATTCCTGGTTTTAAAGTTTTGTCTGATAACCATTCTGAATATCTTTTTTCTAATATCGAGTTGGCTAGTATTCCTTGAACAACTTTAACAGCAATTAACAATCCAAAACCAAAAATTGTAATCCAAATAGCTGATGCCTCAATCCTTGCTACTTCATCTATGTAGCCTTGCATTGCATCTTCTAGTGATTTGATATTTCTTTTATAAACCTCAACTTTGTCAGGATTATTTGTAATAGCTGCTTCTAACTGTTTATTTCTAAAAGCTATTGTTGACTCAACTTGTTTGATTTTTTCTACAGCTTCTTTAGTAATATTACCAAACAAACCTCTTATTATTTGAACAACAGAAAAAGTTTCAATAATTAGAAAAGCTAAAGCCCAATTCCAAATATTTCTCATTCCAAACCATATTGGTCCTAGAATTCCAGCATACAAATTAAATGAAAATGAAAAAGAAGGCTTGCTTCCAATTTTTTGAAATTCTTTAATATAATATTCTGGATTAGATTTTACAAAATCTGTAATTAATTCTGATCTGGTTGAATTGTGTATTTGTCTATTCTCCATCTCCACCCTCTATAACTGCTTTTAAAAGATCTGATTGTGTTAACACACCAACATTATTTTGATTATCATCTTTAACAATTAATGGTCCTTCGCTAGATTTTGATAACTCAATGAGCTTGCTTAATAATTCATTTTCTCCAACACTTTTACTGTTTTCATCTAATTTTCCATTAGCATTTTCATAACTCTCAATAGATTGCATAATTGTTTTAGCTTGAACAACTTTAAGTCTTGAAATTCCTTTTACAAAGTCAGCAACATATTCATCTGCAGGACTTACAACTATTTCTTCAGGTGTACCTATTTGGATTACTTTTCCATCTCTCATAATTGCAATTCTGTGTCCTACTCTTACTGCTTCATCTAAATCATGAGTAATAAATACTGTGGTTTTTTCCATTTGTTTTGAGAGTTTGATGAACTCAGCTTGAAGCTGTCTTCTTATCAGTGGATCTAATGCACTAAAAGGCTCGTCCATTAAAAGAAATTCAGGATCTGCTGCAAGTGCTCTTGCAAGACCCACCCTTTGTTGCATACCTCCAGATAGTTCGTGAGCAAACTTATTACCCCAACCTTGTAATTCTACAATTTCTAAAATTTTATTTGCAGCATCCAATCTATCATTTTTACTTACTCCTCTTATCTCAAGCGGCATTGCAATGTTATCAACAACAGATCTATGAGGCATAAGCGCAAAGTTTTGAAAAACCATTCCTATTTTTTTGTTTCTTAATTCTTGAAGGTTTTCTCTATCTAGGGCCATTACATCCTGACCATTAATTAAAATTTTGCCTGATGTTGGTTCTAAAAGTCTATTAATATGCCTTACTAATGTAGACTTTCCGCTTCCAGAAAGCCCCATAACACAGAATATTTCTCCTTGTTTAACGTCAAAAGAAACATCTGAAACACCAATAACTGAGTTGTAATTTTCTAAAGCTTCTGTTTTTGAAATTTTTTTATTTTGGATTGCATCTAAAGCTTCTTTAGAAGTATTGCCAAATACTTTCCAAACATTTTGAATTTGTATAGCTGAACTCGATGAATCCATTTTTGTCTTTTATTATAGGAAAATATACTCGGCAATCTTAAATTGCCGAGTATAGATTTTGATTTAGATTATAGTCCTAACCAACCGTCTACAGTTGATTTATTTGCTTCCATCCAAGCTCTTGCAACGTCAGCCGGATCTTTTTTCTCAACTGAAACTGAATAAGCCATTGCAGAAACATCATCAGCTGTTAATTGAAAATTCTTGAAGAATTCCACAATCGCTGGTGATTGACTCTCTAAAGAAGTAGCCCAACCGATTTGAATTTGCTTGAGAGCATCTTTTGATGCAACATAAGATTTCTTGTACCAGTCAGCATCTGCTTTAGGTTGAATCATTTTATATTTTGCAGGATCATATTTTGGTTCTGTTAACATTACTACATCAGCCATTCCCCAAATTGCATGAGGTTTGTAACAATAGAATGCATAACCTTCACCTTTTTTAATTGAGTCTAGTACTCTTGCATTTTTAACTGCTTCAGCAGCTCTAACTGCTTCGATACCAGCATCATATAAACCATAGTCTCTTAATTTAACTTGGTTAACATTTGCAGATGCCCAACCATCAGCACCAATCCAAAACTCACCTTTACCATTTCCATCGCTGTCCATTGCTTTGACAACTTCTGGTCTAGCTAAGTCTTCGATAGCTGTAATGTTCATTTTTTTAGCAAACTGCTGAGAAACACAGTAACCTTGGTTTCCTTCATATGGTTTGCTGCTTAATTTTAAAGTTCCTTTTGGAACTAAATCATTAGTGTAAGCTTCTTGGTTTGGTAACCAAATATCAGGGTGAACATCAATTTCACCTTTTCCTCTATCAATTGCTGCATAAATTGCAGTATTGTTTCCAGGAACTAGTTCAGCTTCACCACCCATTTTATCTGTGACTACTGCAGCAAGTAAATTTGCTATAGCAGTTGCACCTGTCCAACCTGGATCCCCAATTTTAACTTTTTCTGCATTTGCAGAGAAGATTGCTAAAATTGAAATTAATCCAGCTACAAGTGTAGTTTTAATCATTTTCATAATTTCTCCTTAATTATTTAAAATTAAAGTCTAACGTGGATTTAGAACGGGAGTCAAAGAAAATAGATATGCTATTATTGCAATATAGATTAGAACAATTATAAGAAATTAGTCTGGATTTGACGTAAGTGTCTTGATTTCTAAAATGTTCTCGTTAGGGTCTTTAACAAAAAAAGTCTCTTGCTCGTATTTTGTTCCTTTAAATCTTAAATAAGGCTCATCGTAATATTTTGTTCCACTGTCTTTTAATCTTTGTTTAAGAGCATCAAAATCTTTTTTCGACAAGTGAACTCCAAAATGAGGAACTGATACATTACCCATGTCAACGTCATGTCTTTCATTATCCAATTTATGTTCACTCTTATGAAGAGTGAGTTCATTTCCCCAGAAATCTACGTCTGCCCATTCTTGAGCTGAATTATCAAGTCTGCATCCTAAAGTTTCGCTATAAAACTTTTTCGCAACCTCAAGATCACCACATGGGATTGCTAAATGAAAACAATTAGTATTCTTATACATATAAACCTCTTTTAATTAAGCAATTAACTACTATATAAGGCATATAATTTTTTAATCAACACCAGCTAAATTAAATAAAAATGAGTGATTTTTTACAATCCATAATTGATAGAGACCCTGCAGCAAGGTCTAAGTTAAGTTTAATTTTAACTTATCCAGGTGTCAAAGCAGTATTCTTCCATAGAGTAGCTAACTTTTTTAGCACTGCTAAGTTTCATTTAATTGCAAGAATCATATCTCAATTATCAAGGTTCTTAACTGGAATTGAAATACATCCAAATGCAAAAATTGGAAAAAATTTATTTATTGATCACGGTATGGGGGTTGTTATTGGACAAACATCTGAAATTGGTGATAACGTAACTATTTATCATATGGTAACTTTAGGTGGAATTGCTCCAAGTATTAATTCAAATGATCAACGAAATTTAAAAAGACACCCTACTATAAAAGAAGATGTTGTAATTGGTTCAGGTGCACAAGTTTTAGGACCAGTAGTTGTTGGTAGAGGTGCAAGAATTGGAGCAAACGCAGTTATTACTAAAGATGTTGAAGAAAATTCTGTGATGGTAGGAATTCCAGCAAGAAGTGTTGGAATAGCTGATAGTGAATTTAAACCTTACGGAATTACTCCTGATAGTGATAAAAAATCAGATAATGAATAATACACAAAACGATTTTATTTCTGGGATTGGAAATACTCCTCTAATTAAATTAAGAGCAGCATCCGAAATTACTGGTTGTAATATTTATGGTAAAGCTGAATTTTTAAATCCAGGTGGATCTGTAAAAGATAGAGCTGCACTTGCATTAATTAAAGATGCGCAAGAAAAAAAGCTGATCTCTAAAGGAGGAACTGTTGTTGAAGGTACAGCTGGTAATACTGGAATTGGTTTGGGTCTTTTAGGGAATTCTTTAGGTTACAAAACTATAATTGTCATGAACGATAATCAAACTCAGGAGAAAAAAGATTTGCTTCGAAATCTTGGAGCTGAATTAAAATTAGTTCCACCTAAACCTTATAAAGATGACAACAATTTTGTAAAAGTTGCAGCTAGACTTGCAGATGAATTAAGACCTTCAAATAACAATGGAGTTATTTGGGCTAATCAATTCGATAATAATGCAAATGCAAAAGGTCATTATGAAGGGACAGGACAAGAAATTTGGGAACAAACTGAGGGAAAAGTAGATGGATTTATATGTTCTTCTGGAACTGGTGGTACTATTTCTGGTGTAAGTAATGCCCTAAAAGAAAAGAATAAAGACATCAAAATTTACCTGTCAGATCCAAAGGGATCGGCTCTTTATAATTATATAAAGAATGGAGAGTTAAAATCTGAAGGAGGATCTATAACAGAAGGAATTGGTTCAAGCAGAGTTACAGCTAACTTTAGTGAAGCTCAAATAGATGATGCCTACTCTATTGATGATCATGAAGCTCTGCCTATTCTTTATGATTTAATTCAAAATGAAGGTTTAAGTTTAGGAACTAGTTGTGGAATAAATATTGCTGGGGCTATTAGAATGGGAAAAGAATTAGGACCCGGTAAAACTATTGTTACAATCCTTTGTGACAGAAGCGATAAATATGCAACTAAAATGTTTAATAAAAAATTCTTAGAAGAAAAAGGTCTACCAATACCTTCTTGGTTTTAAATATAAATCTTATCTGCTAGTCCGTAACAAAGTATTGCACTCAATAAAGTCAGGATACCTGGCGCGATAATTCCTTCATTAGATGTTTGTGGTGTGTGACCCAATTTATTTATTTTAATATTATAAATACCAACCAAAAAAGCCGAAAGATTTTGTAAAAATACTAAATTGAAAAATGCCCAAGTTCCCTGTAATCCATCTGGTCTTATAAATCCAACCCATATGGCCATAGCAACAGATCCTATAAAAAGCGAACCAAAAAATCTTGTCATACCAGCACCTGTATCGTCGATACCAAATTTATTTAAAAAGGTTTTTGTGGCAAACACTGTTTGGTACGCATAAACAGCAAATACAACAAAATGAATGATAAAAACTGCTAGATAGAAAATACCATTAAATTTTTCAATCATGAGTATATATTATCAAAAATTAAATTTGAATAAAACTAATAATTCAAAATTTTATACATGAAAAAATATGCATATCTGTCGCGCGTTATAAGCATAGGAAGACATATTAATAAATATGTAACACTCTGTTATTATACGTATTTATTTAAAAAGGAGAATTTATGGATTCAAAAGAAATAGTTAAAAATGGTTATGATCTCTTTGGAAAAGGAGACATGGAAGGATTTATGAATACATTGCATGATGATGTTGTTTGGGTATACCCAGGTGATAAACACCCCATGTCAGGAACTCATAAAGGTAAAGAAGCATTTATGAAAAATATGATGCAAGTTCCAAATCTATTCAGCAATTTTCATGTGTTGCCTGAGTCAATGATTAGCGAAGGTGATAAAGTTTTTGTAAATGTAAAAGCAACTGCTGATGGCATGGATACAATTTTTGGACACTACTTTGAAGTTAAAGATGGGAAGTTGTCAAAGTTTATAGCTTATGATGACACTTTAAGTATGTTCAATGCAGTAAAGAAATAATTTTATGTCTATACTGGAGAAGCTTAATAAAGCAATTAAGGAAAAAGATGGTAACGCTGCTTCTGAATTAATTCATGATGATTATAAGAGGTACTCACACTTACAAGGTGGATATACGGATAGTGGCAAGCAAGGTATGATTGATGCGATTAATCAAGGAAAGCTTAATCCTGATAAACACAGAATTTTGTTTGAAAATGATGAGGTTGGATTTGATCATTCAATAATGACTTATGACGACGGTAATACAGAAGCACTAATGTGTTATTGGAAATTCAAAGATGGAAAAGTCATTGAGCTAGAAACAGGTGCTACAAAAATAGACAAATAAAGGAAAAAAATGAAAAAATTATTAATTGTTCTAGTTTTAAGTTTATTCACGACAGTATCTCATGCAGATGGACATGGAAAAGCAAATGCGTTTGCTATTACTTTAAAAGTTCCAGCTAGTGATGTTGCTAAAGTAGAGGAAATGTTGAAAACTCACCACAAATGGATGAAAGAAACTCATCCAATGACAGGTGAGAAAAAAATAAATTCATATTCAATTATCAAAGGACCTGAATGGAATAATCCCGCAGATCCTTCACAAGGTATGACTGGAAATATGTATTTTATTTTAACTGAGTATTATGAAAATCCTGCTGGTTTTCAAAATCACCAAGAACTTGGAAGTAAATGGCCAATGATACAAGAATTTCAACAAATGCTATTCAGTTATGTTGTAGGCTATACTTTTCCTGGAACAACTGTTGTTACAATAGAATAAAAATAAAGGAGTATTATGTCAGAAGTTAAATGTATAAATTTAGGATATGTTGTTCCAAAAGATAAGGCTGATGAAGTTCTAGAATTATTCAAAACACATGCCGCATGGATGCAAGAATTTTACTCAGACTCAAATGATGGTTCTAAGTATTTGATAAGCTCATTTTTCACAAAAGCAGATGAATTTGTAAATCCTGCAGATCCAAGCCAAGGATTGACTGGAAATGTTGTTTTTACAATTAATGAGAGATTTACCTCAATGGATAGTGTTAAACGTCACGTGGAAAATGCAATGAAAAACGATTACTTCCCAAAATTTGGTGAAATAATGGAAAAATATGGTGATGTCCTAAGCTTGGGTGGAGAAATATATCATTCAATAAGATAAAACTAAAAAAAAGGAAATAATATGAAAAAAATAATTATAAGTTTTATTTTTATATTTATTACAACCACTTCAAATTCAAAAATAACTAAAAATGAAATATCTGAGTCATTGAAGTGTGCTGGAGTTTTTACAGCTACTCAATTTATTAAACAGGATGAATTACCAAATGGAGATTTGTCTTATAAAGAAAATAGTCTAGCTGCAGCAAAGGTTACTAGAGATTTTCTATCAAGCGAAGGGATTTTAGAAGAAAATATAAATTCTGGTATTAACTCAACTGTCGATGAAATGTTTGGAAAACCTTATGAAGAGACTTTGATGAATAATTGTTACGCATTTATTTTTAGATTAATACCAAATGGTAAAGAAAAAGTAGAGGAAATTTCAAAAACAATTTACGGAGGATAGTATGGTTAAAATAGTGGGTAATTTTGAGGTAAAAGATTGGGTTCATTGGAAAAAAATGTTTGATGAACACTCTGCTCCAAGGGATGCAGCAGGGATTAAAACTATTTATGTTGGTAATGAAATAGAAAATCCTAATAAAGTTCATGTTGTAATGGAAGCTCCCGCAGCAGATACAATGCAAAAATTTATGCAAGATCCAGAAAATGCTAAAATAATAGAACAATCTGGGCATAAACAAGAGACAACAGTAATGGCTGTTTGCTCTGATTAAAAAATAGAAAGGAGTAATATGATAGTAAAAATAGAAGGACCAATTGAGACTTTTGATAAATGGAAAGCGATGGTTCACAATAATTCAGAGAAAGTTAAAAAATATGGAATGACTTTTTTATACGCTGGAACTGAAAAGAGTGATGATACCAAATTCATAGCTATTGTGAAATTTGACAGTATGGAAGGTATGCAAGGTTTCAAAAATGATGAGGAATTGCATAAAGAAAGAGCAGCAGCTGGAGTTGATTTGGAAAAAAATGTAACAACTCCCATGAGTGATGACTTTCTTGAGCAGTACAAAGGATAACTTAAAACATTTATAGAAAGGAGGTTTATGAGCGGAATAGATATAAAAAGTTTTAATAATGCTGATGAAGTAACGGATAAATTCAATAATGCTAAAATAGAGGCTGTAAAGGTTGGTGATCAAAGAGTTGTGAAACTACATTTATCACCAGGCTGGAGATGGTCAGTTGATGTTAAGCCACATGTTGGAACAGATAACTGCAAAGCAAACCATTTAGGAGTAATAACAAAGGGTGAGATTTGTGCGGTCCATGAAGATGGAACAGAAAAAAACTACAAGGCCGGTGATGCTTATTCAATTAAACCTGGACATGATGCTTGGGTTGTTGGTGATGAAAATGTAGAAGCATATGAATTTGCTGGAATTTGGGGGGAATAGTAAATGAGTAAATACTATATAATTGGAAAAATAAGTAGAGAACTAGCTAAAAGAATGCAAAGCGATCCAAACGCAGATAGAGGAGCAGCTATAAAAGCTATTTGTGATACTGTTGGAGTAAAGTTTCATAGTTATGAGTGGGTTCGAGGAAGATTTGATGTAATCAATATTATTGAAGGTGATTACGAAAGTGTTCTTGGAATGAAAGTTGCAATTATGAATGCAGGTTTAATGGAAGATATTATGATTCATGAAGTGTTTGATTATAATAAAACTTTCAACAAAGCTGCAGATGCTGGAAAAAACTTTAAAAAACCAGGTGAATAAAAGAAAGGAATAAATGTCTATCTTAGAAAAATATAGTGCTGCACTAAAAAATAAAGATGAAGCGGCGATGAATGAACTTTTGCATGATGATTTTAAATTTACAATGCATAAATCAGGAAATGTTTTAACAAAAGGTGATGTTATCAAATGGGCAATGAGTGGTGACATTAATCAAGATAAAGTTAGAATTGTTTACGAGAATGATGAAGTTGGAATTCATCATGCTTTTGTTACATTTAACGATGGAAATGTTGAAGCGGTAATGGCAGTTTATAAATATGACAATGGAAAAATTGTTAGTTTAGAAACTGGTGCTACTCCAATGCCTAAATAATTATATATATTTAGCGAGATTTCATTTAATATTATTAAATGAGTCTCGCTACTTCATACTTGTTCCTAGGTGTTGCTGTATTCTTAGGAGTTACCTCAAATAGTTTTGCTAAAAGTGCTGAAGGTTTTACTCTTCTCTTTCCAAGTATAATTACCGCAATTACAATTGTACTTTGTATGTATGCGCTTTCATTGGTGATGAAGAATATACCAATGGGTATCACTTATGCTTCATTTGCAGGATTAACAATTATTGCAACAGTTATAGTAGGTATAATTAAATATAATCAAGTTCCAAATCTTTACTCCATGATAGGACTAGCATTTATAATTGTTGGAGTTTTAATGGTTAATTTGTTAGGTAGTAAATAGTATGAAGCCTCTTTTGGGATATTTATTTTTAGCAAACGGTATAATTTTTGGAATAGCTTCAAACAGTTTTGCTAAAATTTCTGAGGGTTTTACAAAGCTAACTCCTTCAATTTTATGTATCCTTTTTATGTGTATTACAATGTTTTCAATTGCAAAAGCTATGCATGCAATACCTGTAGGATTTGCCTATTCAACTTATAGTGGCTTAACCGTTGCTGGTGTAGTACTTTTTGCCATTCTTAAATTTAATCAAGTACCAAATTTATATGGAATGATTGGAATCGTTTTTATTATTATCGGTGTTGTAATGGTTAATTATTTAGGTCGATTAAATTGATATTTTTTTAAAATTTCTGGTAATTTGTGACTCCCATTTTCATTTAAAGATAGTTCATACTCATTCACTACTGTACTTGTATCTAATGATGAATATAGGTGAGGATACATGTCACCATTTGATGCTTGTTCCCAAAGTAAGTGTTCAAGTTTAAAAGCATTTACTCTTAATAAAACTAGGTTTTCTTTATTTGGAAAATGTTTTTTTAATGTTTCCTCAACCTGATCTTCTTCTGAGAAATGAATATAGCCATCTTTAATATCTTTTTCAGATCCACCATAAGTTCCTGATTGCTTAGCTTTTTGCCATTCTTCTTTATCTATGACTTTAAAAATAAATTCTAAATTCATTTTACCAAGAAGAGTTTGGTCCTTTTAAAAATTCCAGTTCTTCTTCGGTAGACTCTCTTCCTAAAATTTCATTTCTATGTGGATATCTATGAAACTGTCTAATTGCTTTGGTGTGATCTTGCCAAAATTTTTTAATCTTATTGTATCCTTCATGTTCTCTTAAATATTTATTTAATAAGTAATAAGCCATTTCATGATCACTAATTTCTTCGCTATGAATTAAAGGTAAAAGCATAAAAAACCTTTGGTCAACATTCATAGCTTCTAAATATCCAGAATACACTGCATCATTTACTATCAATCTAGTTTTTTGATCTTGAGCAAATGCTTTTTTATCATCTCTAAACATATTTCTTGAAAATTGATCAAACAGAATTACCAAAGCTAAACAGCTCATAGGATTATCCTGCCAATCATCATATTCATTTTGACAAGCAAGTTCATAATCTTTTAAAAAATTATCTTTTATCTTCTGATCAAATTTATCGTCCTTCTTAAATCTCATTTCAAAAGGAGTTTCTTTAAACCAAAAATCTAGGATTACTTGAGCTCTTTCAGGAATCATTATGAAATTGGCTTAAGCAATTTTAATATTTTATTATGAATTAATTTGTTAGGTGTAACTAATACATTGTCTGTACTGGTTATTTCTTGATTTTTCCAATTACTTACAACTCCACCAGCGGCTCTTATGATTGGAATTGAAGGATGTATATCCCAAATATGGTTTCCACATTGAATTGCAGCATCTAATCTTCCCTCTGCTACTTGCATATAACTTAAAGCATCAGCGGTAGGAAAATTATTCATACTAAATATTTTAGGAATTTTTTTTTGTTGTTCAAAAGAAAGGTGTCCATGAAATGCTGCTGTTAATCTTGCATAATTAAACGTCGCTTTTTTGTTTACAGTAATTTTTCTTTTTTTTTGTTTTTCATAAACAAATGCCGATTTATCATTCTCGTTAATATAGTATTTATTTAAAACTGGAAAATTAACTAGCCCCATTATTGGTAAATTATTAAAATTTAAAGAAATCAAATTACTCCAAGTTGGTCCACCAATTACAAATGATCTAGTACCATCAATAGGATCTATTACCCAAGTAAAATCGCTATTTGCTTTTTTGTGACCAAATTCTTCACCAATTATTTGATGATTTGGAAATTTATCTGCTATTTTTGAACGTATAAATTTTTCAAATGCTTTATCAGAAGTTGTTACTGGATCATAACCTTTTCCTCTAAGTTTATTAGATACTTTAAAATTTTTACTTAATTTTGAATAATATAACTTGGTTAAATCTTTTGCTAACTTGTTTAAAAAATTAGCAAACATAGAAAAATCTTTTTTATTTAGTTTATTCACTTACACCTCATACTCTTTAATTTATATTGATTAAAGTTAAATTTTAATTAATGATTATTAATAATTAATGAAAATTGAGCTCCATAATAATAAAGTCTACTTCAATAATGGTACTGAGAAAAAAGAAATACATCCTTTTTGGTTAAGAGAAAGAGTGGATGGTGATGAATTTGTTGATAAAGGAACTCAACAAAGACTTTTTGACCCAACTAGCTTGAGCAATGACATAATCATTAATAAAGCCTCTATTCATGAAGAATTTTTAGAAGTTAACTTTAATGATGGAATTAGTTCTAAGCTTAATCTTAATAAAATTGCTTTAGAGTTTTCAAAAGAAGATACAATTATAAAATCTATAGAAAAAACTAAATGGGATTCTAGTTTAAGTAATATCAAAAATTTTGAATACCAAGATAATTTTTATGAAAGTAAAGAAATGCATGATTTGCTGGTTTCCTTCTATCAGTTTGGATTTGTTGTAATTAAAAATATACCAACAACTAAAAATTATATTGTTGAGTTTGCAAACTCAATTGGCAGTGTAAGACGTACGAACTTTGGTGAATATTTTGATGTAAAATCAAAACCTGACCCTAATGATCTTGCATATACTTCTTTAGCTCTTGCACCTCACACAGATAATCCATATCGAAACCCTGTCCCATGTATCCAACTTTTACATTGTATCGAAAATAAAGTTTCAGGAGGATATTCTACATTGGTTGATGGATATACTGTCACTGAAGATTTAAAGAAAAGTTATCCTGATTATTATAAAATCTTAACAGAAGTAAAAGTAAGATTTAAATTTATTGATAAAGAAGTAATTTTAGAATCTTTATGTCCTTTAATTGAATTAGATGAATATAAAAATTTTAAACAAGTAAGATTTAGTCCAAGATTAGATTTTGTTCCAATCTTAGATAAAGAAGAATTAGATTTATACTATCAAGCAAGAAAAAAACTGTCTGAAATGTACAATTCAGATAAATATAGAATAGAATTTAAACTTGCTCCAAAAGATTTAATGATGATGGATAATCATAGGTTGCTCCATGGTCGGACAGTTTATGATGCTAACGAAGGTGAAAGATTTTTACAAGGTTGCTATATAGACTACGATAGTACTGAAGGAAAATTAAGACACTTAAAAAGAAAGTTTAATCTGTAGAAATATTTTCTATTTGAGCTTCAGCATCTCTAATTGATTTTTCATAGTCTAAAGCCATTTGATCAGCACTAATTACTTCGACTTTTTCTATTCCAAAAAAATTTAAAATAAATTTTAACCAAGGCGTCAAAAAATCTTCAGAGCTATTTAGTTTTGTTCCACCAGAAGTGATTACAAGATAAGCTTTTTTATTTTTTAACAACCCTTCTCTTCTACCATTGGGTTTAAATTTAAAGGTTTCCCCTATTCTTGCAGCTAAGTCTGACCAAGCTTTAAGAGTTGCGGGTGGTCCGTAATTATATATTGGAGCTGAAATTATAATAATATCACTCTCTTTTAATTCTTTTACAAGCTTGTTAGAAAGTTCAAACATTTTCTTATGTTCTTCAGTTTGATCTTTCTCGTCAATTTTCATTCCAGATTCTGTTAAGCCACTTACAAAAAGCATTTCATCATCCAAATCTCTATAAATTACTTCGTCTTCAGGTTTTTTTATTTTTTCTAAAAGTTTTTTTGCTAATGCTCTTGATGTTGAGCCTTTTTTTCTAGCACTTGAATCTATTTGATAAATTTTCATAAAACACACTAACCAAAATTTTGCATAAAAGGAAAGATTTTAATTATATAAAAACCAACTGCTTGCAATTGATTGGTTAAAATCAAAATTCCAGTTATTAATAAAGTTATTCCACCTATTTTTGATATTAAATTAATATTCTTCTTAAAGTTTTTAGAAAATAATAAAAATCTTTGAATTAAATATCCTGATAAAACAAAAGGTATAGCCAAACCTAAAGAATAAAAAATTAACATTATGACTGCTTTTGATAATGTTTCTTCAATAGATGCTAAAGCTAAAATTGATCCTAAAATTGGACCAATACATGGTGTCCAACCAAAACCAAAAGCAACACCAATCACATATGGAAAAAGAATATTTCTAGATTCTTTTGCATCAAATCTTTTTTCAAAGTTTAAATACGAAATATTAATAATTCCAATTAATTGGAGAGAAAAAATTACAATTATAATTCCAGCTAAAATTCTTAATATTTCTGAATTTTGCAAAAGTGCTTGTCCTAAAAAAGATGCAGATGCTCCTAAGATAACAAACACAGTTGAAAACCCTAGACAAAATAAAACCAATGGGAAAATATTTGTTTGTTTTTTATTTAAAATTTCTTGTAGCGACTGACCTGAGATATAAGAAATGTATCCAGGGATTAAGGGTAAAACACAGGGAGATAAAAAACTTATTAACCCTGCTCCAAAAGCAATTAAATATTCAATCATCTATCCAGTGTTTTTCATTGCCGCAGAAATTCCTGCAATAGATGTCATTAAAGCATCGTCTAAATATTTCTTATCTGAATTTTTATATTTTTTATTTGTTAATTTATTCATTATATTGGCCTGAAGAATGTTTAGCATCTCAGTATAGTTGTTTCTGATAAATATCGCTTTTCTAAATTCTTTCCTCTCTTTTATAACTTCTTTTGGGGTAATTTTATTGTACAATTTGACCAATGCATCAAATTGAAACCTTAATCTTTTTCCAATTCTTATCAAAGATTGATCAGCTAAATTATTTTCATAAATCACTGATATTTCAGGATCAACTTTTGAAATCACCATGTCCAAAATATCCATTGTTGATACAAAATAAGGCCAGTTCCTCTCCATGTCTGTTAGAGTTTTTTTAAACTTTTTAATCGATCCATATCTCAAAGCCTCAGTTGTGCCAAGCCAACCAGGAAGCATTAATCTAATTTGTGTCCATGCAAATACCCAAGGAATAGCTCTTAAACTTTGAATATTATCAACATTTTTTCTCTTAGTGGGTCTTGAACCAATTGCGAGTTTTCCAAGAGATTTATGCGGTGTAACAGTTTTAAAATATCTAATAAAATCTTCACTTTGATTTAAATACTTTCGGTAAGCAGATGTAGAAATCTCAGACATTTTTTGAATAAGCTCTCGCCAATTTGGTTTAGAACTAGGAGGTGGATTTAAAGTAGCCTCCATTACTGCACCGATATAACTACACAGGTTGTATTCAGCTAAAGGTTTGTATCCATATTTTTGCTGTATCACCTCTCCTTGATCAGTAATTCTAATTTTTCCATTTACTGTTCCAGATGGTTGAGATTTAAGAGTTGCCTGAATTGGTCCTCCTCCTCTTCCTGGAGATCCTCCTCTTCCATGGAAAAATACAAGATCTATTTTATATTTTTTAGCTAAATTTCTAAGTTCTTCTTGCAGTTTATACTGATGCCAACTTGCGGATAGTTTTCCTGCATCTTTACTAGAGTCTGAATATCCAATCATTACCTCTTGTTTTGAATTGATCATTTTTCTGTACCAAGGAAGTTTAAATAAATTTTGCATAACACCTTTGGCATTCTTTAAATCATCTAAAGTTTCAAAAAGTGGTACTACTCTTAACAAATTCTTTGTTTCAGCCTGTAATTGCAATAAATAAACAGATAAAATATCAGATGCTTTTGAAGTCATTGAAATTACATAAGCGCCCATACATTCCTCTGGCTCTTTAGATATTTGCTTAAATGTTTTCCAAACTTCTAAGTTCTCTTTGTCTTGTAAATTAATTTTATTAACAAAAGATTTTTTTTGTTTTATTAAATTATTAAGTAATTTAATTTTCTTCTCTTCAGGTAATTGTGAATAATTAATTTTATTTTTCTTTTTAAATATTTCATTTAAAAGTTTTTCATGTCTATCAGACTCTTGTCTGATATCTAATCTTGCTAAATTTATTCCAAAACATCTAACTCTTCTTATCAAATCCAACAAATCTGCATTTGCTATATGTTGACCTTTGTTCATGTTCAAGGAAGTTCTAACTTCTCTTAATGGATTTATAATTTCGTACTTATCTTTTAATAATTTATTTTCATCTAACGGTTTATCATAATTTATATGTGCCTCAATTAACTGATGTGTTCTTCTTACTTTATCTCTTAAAGGCCTCAAATAAACTCTATAAGGTTCAAAACTATGTCCAGTAACTTTTTTGATTGCTTGTGAACATTCTTCTATTGACAAATCTTGAATTAATTTTGTGAGTTCTCTTTCGTATAACTTTGCAGCTTGCCATCTTGAAAATAAAATTACTTTTTTTGTTACTTCAGATGTAACATTTGGATTTCCATCTCTATCTCCACCCATCCACGAGCCAAATTGAATAGGATTAAAGTTTCTGGGAAGATCTTTATTTAAATTTTTTCTAAAAATATCATTCAACCTTTTATAAACTCTTGGAATTGTATCCCACAAACTATCTTCTATTACAGCCAAGCCCCATCTAGCTTCATCAAGTGGTGATGGTTTAGTTCTTTTTAATTCATCAGTTTTCCAAATAATGGCTATCTCCGAATACAGTTTTCGATCTATTTCAATAATCTTTGCAGGATATTTTTTATAAAGATGACGTTGTTCCATCAAAGTGGTTAAATTTGCGTATTTTTGAATTAGTGTTCTTCTCTTAACTTCTGTTGGATGTGCGGTGAGAACTATTCCAATATCAAGTTTTGTTGCCTGATCATAAATTTTTTTGTCAGAGATTTTTTTATTTTTAAATAGATTATTAATAATATCCTCAATAAATAGATTTTGTTTTTTGCCCTTAAAATATGGATTATCGTATTCATTGAGTTTTCTAGAAGCATCTAACGATTCAGCTAAATTCATTAAATTAAGAATGTGTGAAAAAGCTCTAGTAACTTTAAAAGTAATTTCAGGCGAAAGCTTTCTTATATCTTTTAAAATTTTGGAAAATACTTTACTTTTATTTTTATCTAATAAGGTGTTTTTAGATAATAATCTTAATTGCTCAACAATATTAAAAAATTTTGTGCCTTCTTGATCTTTGATTACTCTTCCAAGAAAAGTTCCTAATAATCTTATATCTTCTCTTAAAAGCTTAGTAGGTATTCGTTCATAGTAAAGATCTCTTTGCTTCATTACTTAAAATAAATTTTTTTTGTAAAACTCCTTTTGTGTTTGTTTTTACACCAAAAAAGAATCCTGAATATCTAAATTTTCGCAAATCAGCCTTGTCCATTCCTTTTGTAGCTGTTGAAACGTACAGTTCTTGATTATTCTTACCACCAAATGCACAATTAGTAATATTTTTTGCTGGAAACTGAATTCTATGAATTAATTTTGCTCTACTATTAAATACTGAGACGCACGCCCCACGAAAATGTGCAACCCATAAATTTTTATTTTTATCTACAGTCATTCCATCTGGAACTCCTTCTTCAGGAGTTAACTTTTTAAATATTTTTTTACTAATTATTTTATTATTTTTATTTATCTTGATTTTATAGATAGTTTTTTTAGGACTATCAGTGTGGTAAAAATTATATTGATCGATAAATGCTGGGCCATTTGTAATCCTATAATTTTTATCAACTCTAGTTAATTTAAGATTTTTATCTAATTTATACAAAGATCCTTTTTCAATTTTTCTCTCCAGGTTATCCATAGTTCCAAACCAAAGATTTCCAGCAGGATCTGTTTTACCATCGTTTATTCTATTTAATTTTATTTCAGGTTCTATAGGTATCGATTTTAAAACTTTTTTTGATTTTAAATTTTGAATTCTTATTTCACCTTGTAATCCTAAAATAAATATATGATCTCTTATGTGAGCAATAAAACCTACTTCCTTATTTACTGTAAATATTTTCTTTTTTTTATTTTTAATATTTAAAGAACAAATTTTCTTTTTTTTTATATCAACAAAATAAATTGAGTTGTGTTCTTTAACCCAAAGTGTTCCTTCACCTAATGTACATCTTATTTTCCAAATTGGTTTAGGCTCTTTAGTTTTAATTTTATTCATTTACTTCAAACTCCTTAATAAAGTCCTCGTTTGGATTTATACCAATACCTACATTGTCTGTCACTGATACAAATCCATTATTATTTTTAACTTGATCTAAAATTGAAAAATTCTCTTTTGGTAGATCTGTAATAAAGATATTTTTCTCTGTTGTATCAAATTCGAGCATAGATTTTGTTGGGAATAATCCCCCTGGCATATCTGGTTGTGCAGTCAATAAATGAAGATTTACCGCTATACTTACAGCAGATCCCCAAACATGATTAATTACAGGAACAAAGTTAGCTTGCGCTAAGGCTGAAACTTTTAAATATTCTGTAATACCCCCTAATCCACATACCTCTGGTTGAGCTATATCAATGCACTCATTAGTTATTAATTTATTCCATCCATACTTTGTAAATTCAGCTTCACCTCCAGCAACACTGGTTGATATATTTTTTTTCAATTGTCGGTAACTATTGTAATCTTCAGGAGCAACGGGTTCTTCAAACCAATAAATATCTAGCTCATCAAGTCCTTTTCCGACATAAAGAGCATCTTTCAAATTATAAGCATGGTTAGCATCCACCATTAATCTAAAATCTTTACCTATAGAATTCCTAACTGCTTGAACTAACTTTAAATCTTCTTTTGGACCTAATCCAACCTTCATTTTCATAGCTTTAAAGTTTTTTGATTTAATTTGTTTTGCTTCTTCTTCAAACAATGGAATTAGCTCATCAACTGATTTTTTTTGCAACATCATTCCATATCCATACACCGGAACTTCATTATTACATTTACCACCAACAAGTTGATAAAGAGGAGAGTTTGTTTTTTTTCCTAAGATATCCCATAGAGCTATGTCAACTCCTGACAAAGCTTGTATTGGCATTCCTTTTTGACCACTATCTCTTAAAAGATTATAAACTTTTTGCCAGATATGTTCTTTATTCAAAGGATCCTCGCCTATTATTAAAGGCTGAATTACCTTTTCAACAATGAACTTATTGGCTAAAGCAATATTACCTGGACCGAAACATTCACCCCATCCGGTAATACCTTCGTCAGTTTGTACTTCGACTAAATGAGCTGTTCTATGTTTATAATATTGTTGTGAGTAACCTAATTCTTTCTCTAACTCGTATTTAAGTACGTGACTTTTAATAGAAGTTATTTTCACAAACAATTATAAAGCAACTACTTTAGAGTTTTGCTCTCCTAAATTTTCAATTGATAATCTCATTGTATCACCAGCTTTTAAGAATTGTTGTGGTTTCATTCCCATACCAACTCCTGGAGGTGTACCAGTTGTAATTATATCGCCCGGCTGTAAGGACATGAATTTACTTAAATAAGATACAATAATGTTAACATTAAAGATCATAGTATTAGTGTTTCCAGTCTGCATTCTTTGACCATTAACGTCTAAACTCATTTTTAAATTATTGATGTCAGCAATTTCATCTTTAGTTACCAAGTAAGGTCCAATAGGTCCATAGGTATCATGAGATTTTCCTTTAACCCATTGACCCATTTTTTCTATTTGCCATTCTCTTTCACTAATATCGTTTACCAAACAATATCCTAAGATGTGATCTTGTGATTGAGCTTCTGAAATATGTTTTGTATGTTTTCCAATTACAATTCCTAATTCTACTTCCCAGTCTAATTTTTTTGAACCAGTCACAATTTCGATATCATCGTTAGGACCATTGATACAGCTTGTTGCTTTCATAAAAGTAATTGGCTCAGATGGAACTTCTGCTCCTGTTTCGGCAGCGTGATCTGAAAAGTTTAAACCAATTGCAATAAATTTTCCTGGTTTTGTAATACATGAACCAATTCTTTCACTTGAAGATATCTCTGGAAGAGATGATAAATCAGCATTTTGTAACTTTGAAATAGTTTCAAAATTTAAATGATCAGGATTTAAATCTGAAATGTGTGAACTGATATCTCTAATTTTACCATCTTTGTCTAAAGCTGCTGGTTTTTCTTGTCCTTTTTGACCTACTCTTAATAATTTCATAATTGTCCTTTTGTTATTAAATTATATTGAAATTCCACCATCAACAGAAATTGTAGTTCCTGTTGTAAATGTTGCATCATCACTTGCTAGATAAACTGCAACTGCAGCAATTTCTTCTGCAGTTCCTAATCTTCCCATTGGTTGTCTTGCAATAAAATCTTTTTTAGCCTGAACTGGATCTGGGCTCTGGTTTACTCTGTCTTGCCAAGATGGTGAGAAAACTGTTCCAGGAGCAATTGAATTACATCTGATATTTTGTTTTACAAAGTCAGCTGCTATTGCTTTAGTTAAACCGATGACAGCGCCCTTTGTTGTTCCGTAGACAAATCTGTTTGGAAAACCTTTTAAGCTTGAAGCACATGAAGATACATTAATTATACTTCCACCATTTTGTTTTACCATTAGTGGTAGTATCGCCTTACACATAAAATACATTGATTTCACATTAACATTTGATGAGAAATCCCAATCTTTTTCATCACATTCAAGAATTGTTCCATGGTGAACAAATCCGACTGCATTAAATAACACATCTACTTTATCAAGAGTTTTAGTGAATTCTAAGATAGCGTTGTTATCAGTTGAGTCTAATTTGGTAACTTTAATATCTTGATATTCTTTATTTAATTCTGCTAGTGTTTTATCGTTTAAATCTGTAGCTGTTACGTGAGCTCCTTCTTTATGAAATGCAATTGCTGTTGCTTTTCCAATTCCTTGTCCTGCTGCTGTTACAACAATTTGTTTCCCATTTAGTCTTCCGCTCATTTCTTATTTATCCTTTCTATCTCGTTATAAAGTGAACTGTGATCAGTGTTACCATGACCATTATCAACTAAAGTCTTATACATTTCTTTAACTAAATTTGAAATAGGTAAATGAGTATTATAAGAATTTGCACATTCTAAAATATTATTCATATCTTTCAAATGCGTATAAGTCTTACCCTTAGGGCTAAAATCTTTATCAATCATTCTTTTTCCATGTGTTTGAAGTATTTTACTATCAGCCCATCCACCTGAAAGAGCTTTGATTAATTTATTTGGATCTGCTCCAGCCTTTTCGCACAGTGTTATGGCTTCAGCAACAGCTCCAATTGTAACTCCAACAACAATTTGATTTGCTAGTTTTGATACTTGTCCACTTCCAATTGGTCCAACTAATGTTGGGTTTCCCATTGCCTTTAAAATTTTTTCAGAATTATCAAATACACTTTGTTCGCCTCCAACCATGATAGCTAGTGATGCCTCTTCTGCTCCAATTGTGCCTCCTGAAACTGGTGCATCTAAATAATTTATATTTTTTGATTTTAAATTAGTTCCGTGTTTTATTGCTGTCGTTGGTTTTACAGAACTCATATCTATAACTGTTGAGCCTGGTTTTAAGTTGTCTAAAAATTCTGTACTAGAAGTTATTGAATCTACTGCAGTATCATCGGTTAACATAGTAATAACAAAATCACTGTCCTTAACTACATCACTTATTGATTTTGAAATTTCTGCACCGAACTCTTTTAGTGGTTCTGCTTTTTCGATTGATCGATTAAAGGCTTTTAATTTAAGTCCAGATTTTAATATATTTTTAGTCATTGGAAGGCCCATCAGGCCTGTTCCAATAAATCCAATTGTTATCATGGTTTAGGTTTAAATTCGTGGAAATTTTGTGTCATTGCTTCAGGAAAGAACATAACACATGCTAATACAATTAACTGAATTACTATAAACGGAGCAAAACCTCTAAAGATATCTGTTAAAGATATGTGTGGTGGAGCAACCGATTTTAAATAGAAAGCGGCGGGCCCAAATGGTGGGCTTAAAAATGAAACTTGCATGTTCACACAGAATAATATTCCAAACCAAATCGGATCAAAACCAAGTGCAATTACAATTGGTAAAAATACCGGCATTGCTAATAATACAATTCCAACCCAATCCATGAATGCTCCCATGATTAAGAACATAATCTGCATCATGAAAATTAAATACATTGGTTTCAAATCATAAGCTAAAATTGTTTCCGCAACATATTTCGGGCCACCAGCAAGAGAATAAGCTCCTGCTAAAACTGTTGCACCAAAAGTAATTGTCAAAATAGTTCCAGATGCTTTAAATGTTCTTGTCAATGCATCTTTAAATAAAAACCATGTTAGTTCTTTTCTTGCAAAAATAATAATTAAAGTAGCAACAACACCCATTCCTGCAGCTTCAGTAATACCAGTCATTCCAGAATAAATTGAACCTAATACAATAATTACAATTCCTATTGGTGGAAGAAGACCTGGGAGATAAGACATTTTTTCTTTTAAAGTTAAAGCCGGCTCATCACTTAATGGAGCTAAATGAGGTTGTAACCTTGTTCTAATAAGTATGTATGTAATAATTAAACCTGAAATCATTAAACCTGGAACGATTGCTTCTTGAAATAACATCGTAATAGAAGTCTCTGTTGTTAATCCATAAATAATTAAAACAATTGATGGAGGTATCATTGTTCCTAAAGATCCAGATGCACAAATAATACCAATAGACATGTCTTGATCATATTTAAGTCTTAACATTTGAGGTAATGCAATTAATCCTAATAAAACTATTTCTCCTCCAATAATTCCACTCATTGCAGCCATGATGGTTGCCATGATTGCAGTAACTACACCTACTCCACCTCTAGTTTTTCTTAACCACGCGTTTAAAGCATCATAAAGATCTCGTGCAATATTCGAGCGTTCGAGCAAGGAGGCCATAAAGATAAACAAGGGCACTGATAAAAATGAATAAGTAACAACCAGTGAGTAATACCTTGAAAGCAATATTCCTAATGCATGCTCACCTATGTATAAAAATACAAGTACTGCACCCATGAAACCTGATGCAAATCCCATTGGAACACCAATAGATATCAGTGCTAATAATCCAACTATTAATATTATCGAGAGTGTTCCTATTTCAAATTCCATCTTACTTTAATTCTTTGGAAGGGTCGTATTGTTTCTCTTTTGGATTTCTCCAATCAATGATTAGGTTATTTACAGATTGAACTGCAATAAGAAATACACATAAAAGTGTAAGTGGTTTCATTGTAGCTGGAATTGGAGGATCCCAATAAGTTGCAAATCTCTCCCAGGTAGTGAAAGATCTGTGTGCATCTTCCCATCCACCATAAATTACTGCTGTAGCAAAAAGAACAATAATAATTGTACTTATTAGATCAAAAATTCTCTGTGTTGGTCTACTAACCCAATCATATAACAATACAATTCTAATATGGCTTCTTAACCTTGTAGCATATATTCCACCAACTAAATAACAAACACCCGCAAGCCACAAACATAATTCATTTGCCCACAAAGTTGGTTTAAATAAAACATATCGCATAAAAATTTCATACATCATCACAATTACAATTACAGGAATTAAATATTTAACTGTGTGACTTAAAATTAAGGAAACTCTATCAATCCAATTTATTGGAAAATCATCTTTACTCGCTACTTTTTCATTTTGTTCTTGTAACTCTTTATCAATCATTGAGTAAAAATTTTAAATTAATTTGAAGGGCCTTTTCAGGCCCTTCAAATTTTTTTTATTACATAATACCGTTAGCTTTCATGTAAGCTGTATGTATTTCTATAAGTGCCGCAGCTTCAGGAGATTTTTTCTTCCATTCTTCCCACGCACCAAGAGCAGCTTGTCTGAACTTAAGTCTATCTTCTCTAGACCAGTCATGAAGAGTAACACCCATTTCATTTAAAGCTTTAACAGCTTCTGCGTTTTTTCTCTCAACTAAGCTAGTAATAGTTCTTCCAGCGATTTCTATACCTGCTTTCATTGCGCCTTTTTCATGAGGCTTTAACTTGTTCCATACTTTTGTGTTACAAGCTAAGTGGTCAGCCGGCATAGAGTGGAAACCTGGGTATGTAGCATATTTGTTTTGCTCATAGTGTCCACCAGCATAGTTAGTTGCTAAAGATGAATAGTCAGCACCATCGATTAGACCAGTTTGTAAAGCTGTAGGAACTTCACCAAAGTCCATAACGATTGGCTTCGCACCTAAAGTTGTAAAGATCATACTTTCCATTCCTGGAGGTGATCTAAATTTAAAGTCTTTCAATGAAGCAACATCTGGAATTGGTCTACTAGATATTAAAGACTCGTGTCCTGGTATCCACCAACCAATTAAAGTCATTCCATATTTATTGTATAATGCATCAACAGCTTCTTGAGCTCCTGGGAAATTCAAGAATTCATATTGTTGGTATGGGTTATCGTATCCACCCATTACATCACCTGCAAATTGGAACGCTGCATTTTTACCAGTTTGGTAACCAGCACCAGTCATATCACAATCAATAATTCCAGTTTGTGCAGAGTTAAATACCTCAGCAGATTTTCCTGTTACTGAAGATGAGTAGAACATTTCAATTTTCAAGCTTCCACCAGAAAATTCTTCTACATTTTTTGCGAACTGAGCCGCAACTTCACCATTTGGTGAACTAGCAGTAAAGTGAGTTTCAATCTTTAAAGTCTTTGCATTTGCAGAGCCAAATAAAGCAACTGAAACCATAGCCACCGCTGCTAAAGTTTTAGATATTAGTTTAAACATTATCTTCCTCTCGTTTATGTTTTTTCGAAAGTTAATCATAAATGATTTTCTATTTCAATTAAATCGGTTTAATTATTATATATAGAAATTATATATATTTTATAAATACATAGATTAGAATTGTTCTAAACTACTTCTGAAATCAAAGGTTTTTCGTTAAAATAACAATATATATTGTCTACAGCCATTATGCTCATTGCTAGACGAGTTTCATGTGTTGCACTACCGACGTGAGGAAGGACAAAACAATTATCTAATTTTAAATATCTATTATCTAAATTTGGTTCATTATTAAATACATCTAAGCCGGCTGCATAAATTTTTTTATTTTCTAGTGCATCTATCAATGCATCATCATCAATTGTTGAACCTCTTGATGTGTTTATAACAACCGCATGTTTTGGTAATAAGCTAATTGTATCTTTATTAAGAATGTCTTTTGTTTCTGCGGTAGCTGGTGTGTGTATGCTTACAAAATCACAGTTTGGTAACATTGAATTTAAATCTGAATAATATTTTGCACCATCTTCTAAATCTGCAGACAACTTATTTCTATTATAATAAATTATTTTCATTCCAAATGCTTTTGCACTTTTAGCAGCCATTCTTCCTATTCGTCCCATACCAATAATACCTAAAGTTTTGCCAGTGACTGAATTGCCAATCATAAATTTAGTTAAGTCAGGTTTTTGATTTTTCCAATTATCGGTTCTAACTAAATTATAAGCTTCACCAATTCTTCTTGATGCGGCTAACATTAAAAGAATAGTTAGTTCTGCAACAGCTTCGTTTAACACGTTAGGTGTATTGGTAACTTTTATTTTTTTTTCTAAAGCAGAGTTAACAGAGATATTATCATAACCTACTCCTACCTGAGCAATGATTTTTAATTTACCATTTAGATTATTGAAAAAATTTTCTCCAATTTTATCAAACCCTGTAGAAATCATCCCATCATATTCGTTTATAATCTCAATTAACTCACTTTCTGGAATTGGTTCGTCTCTTGGATTTAATGTTACATCAAATTCTTTGCTTAATTTTTCTTCTGCTAAATCTGAAATTTTTCTAGAAACTAATATCTTAGGTTTCATTTAATGTGAGTCTCTAGGTAAACCTTTTGTATGAGACACATCTAAATATTTTCCTCTTGAATTAATACACGCACCATCGTCTACCTGGGTTACAGTATTTCTGAATATTTCTTGCCATGGAGTTTGATTATTTTCTTTAAATTTCTTCCTATTTTTTCTTCGTTTTTTAAACTCTCCTAGTGATATTAATAGGTCAACTCTACGTTTATTAAGATTTATTTTAATTTTATCACCTGTTTTAACTATTCCTAAATCTCCTCCAACAGCAGATTCTGGAGAAACATGAAGAATTGAAGGACTTGCAGATGTACCACTCTGTCTTCCGTCGCCCAGTGTTGGAAGTGTATTTATACCTTTTTTTAAAAGTCTATCAGGCGGTTGCATATTTATAACCTCTGCTGATCCGGGGTATCCAACAGGCCCACAGCCTCTAACAATTAGTATTGAGTTTTCGTCTATCTTTAATTTTTTATCATTAAGTCTTTTGTGATAATCCTCAGGACCTTCAAAAACTATAGCTTTACATTCAAAAGTATTGGGGTGTTTAGGATTTGATAAGTATCTATCTCTAAATTCTTTACCGATTACAGAAGTTTTCATTATTGCTGATGAAAAAAAATTACTTTTTAAAACTAAAAAACCAGCATTTTCAGCTAAAGAATCTTTGAAAGATTTTATCACGTCTTTATCCACACTAACTTTTCTTCTTAAATTTTGACCAATTGTTTTGCCTGTAACGGTCATAATATTCGTATGAATTTTTTTATTTTTTATTAGTTCCTTCATAACAGCAGGTATTGCTCCTGCTCTATGAAAACTTTCCATTAAATATTCACCTGCAGGCTGACAATTAACAAGTAAGGGAATATCATGTCCAAGTTTTTGCCAATCAGATAAATCAAATTTAATTCCCATGTGTTTTGCAATTGCGCTTAAATGAATTGTGCAATTACTTGATCCACCTATTGCACTTGCAACCACGACTGCATTTTCAAATGCTTTACGTGTCATAATTTTCGATGGTGTTAAGTCTTCATAAACCATTCCAACAATTCTTTTTCCAGTCTCATATGAAATTTGTTCTCTTTCTCTGTAAGGTGCAGGAATTACAGCACCGCCAGGTAAAGACATTCCTAAAGCTTCAGCAACTGAATTCATTGAAGATGCGGTTCCCATGGTATTACAATGACCAGCACTTGGTGCTGATGATGCTGCCATTTCCATAAATTCTTCATAATTAATATCTCCTTTGGCTAACATTTTTCTTGCTTCCCAAACTACCATTCCTGATCCAGCGAGTTTTCCTTTATAAATTCCATCTAACATGGGACCACCTGAAAGAACTATTGCAGGAATATTTACTGTAGCTGCTGCCATTAAAGCTGCAGGGGTAGTTTTATCACAACCTGTTGTTAAAATTACTCCATCAATTGGATAACCATACAAAACTTCTACTAAAGATAAATAAGATAAATTTCTATCCAACATTGCTGTTGGTCTTTTTCCAGTTTCTTGAATAGGATGAGTTGGGAATTCCATTGGAATACCTCCAGCTCTTCTAATACCATCTTTAATTCTTTTAGATAAAGACATAAAATGTCTGTTACAAGGAGAAAGATCACTACCTGATTGAGCAATGCCTATAATAGGATTTCCTGATTGTAATTCTTTTCTTGTAAGACCGTAGTTTAAATATCTTTCCAAATATAATGCAGTCATATCTGGATTTTTTGGATTGTTGAACCACTGCTGACTTCTGAAGGCTTTTTTTCTTTTTTTAGGCATAAATTTAAATATTGGTTTGCAAGAAATAATAGTTATATAATATTTTAATGAATAATCTAATAGTTTTAAATGGCAATGACAATGTTGGCGTAAGTCAATTTATCATACCAGAAAAAACTAAAATTGAAGGTCACGATATAAGTACTTTAGATCCAATCCCTTTTGGTCATAAAGTATGTTTAAAAGAGATTAAAAAAGGTGATCCTATTATTAAATATGATCAAATTATTGGATTTGCTTTAAATGATATTAAGCCTGGAGAACATGTTCACTCTCATAATTTAGAATTTAGAGAGTTTAAAAGAGATTTTAAAGTAACTGATAAATCAAATAATATTGAAGAAAAAGCAGATACTTTCTTCAATGGAATATTAAGAGATAACGGTCAAGTAGCTACAAGAAATTATATCGGAATAGTTAGTACCGTTAATTGCTCTGCAACAGTTACTAAAATGATTGTTGAAAAAATAAAATATTCAGAAATTTTAAAAGATTATCCAAATATAGATGGAATTGTGCCTATTACTCATTCAACAGGATGTGGGATGAATACACAGAGTGAAGGAATGCAAATTTTTCAAAGAACAATTGATGGTTTTAAAAATCATCCAAATTTTTCTCATGTTTTTGTTATTGGTTTGGGTTGTGAATGTGCTCAAGTAAGTCTATTTGACGAGTCTCTTAAAAAGCACAACAGAATTCACTTCTTAACTATCCAAGATGAAGGTGGAACTAAAAAAATTGTTGATAAAGTATTATCTCAAATAAAAAACCTTTTAACTGAAGCAAATAATATTCAAAGAACTTCACAACCAGTAAGTCATCTAACTTTAGCTCTTCAATGTGGTGGTTCTGATGGATATTCGGGAATTACAGCTAACCCTGCATTGGGAATTGCTGCTGATCTTTTAGTTAAAAAAGGTGGAAGTTCAATTTTATCTGAAACTCCAGAAATTTATGGAGCAGAACATTTATTAATTAACAGAGCTAATTCACAACAAACTGCAGATAAATTAATAAAAAGAATTGAATGGTGGAGACATTATACAAGTATTAACAATAGTTCTATGGACAACAACCCAGCACCAGGAAATAAAAAAGGTGGACTTACAACTATTTTAGAAAAATCTTTAGGAGCAGTTGCAAAAGGAGGAAACTCAATTTTACAAGATGTATTAAATTATGCTGAACCTCTTAAAAATAAAGGTTTCAATTTTATGGATTCACCTGGATATGATCCAGTATCTGTTACAGGGCAAGTTGCATCAGGTGCAAATGTAATTTGTTTTACAACTGGACGAGGATCTTGTTTTGGATGTAAGCCAGTACCAAGTTTGAAACTCTCAACTAATTCAGCAATGTTTGAAAGAATGTCAGAAGATATGGACATAAACTGTGGAACAATTGCTGAAGGAAAAGAAAAAGTTGAAGAAGTTGGTCAAAAAATATTTGAACTAGTAGTAAATACTGCATCAGGAAATAAATCAAAAAGCGAAATCAATGGCTACGGTGACGAGGAGTTTAATCCTTGGCAAGTAGGCGTTGTGATGTAAAAAATTTCCTAAAGTGCAAAATCAAACATCGTTATTTAACGTAATTTTATTAGCTGCAGGCGGTTTCTTTATGTTTGTTTGTATGGATTCTACTGCAAAATATCTTGGGACTGTAATGCCAATTACTCAAGCAATATGGGGAAGATTTTTTTTCCACTTAGTTTCTTTAATCATATTTTTTTTAATTTTTAAACCCAAAGTAAATTTAAAAAAAAATTTTAA
>CACFZQ010000006.1:0-33703 GCA_902570835.1 uncultured Pelagibacteraceae bacterium
AAAAGATCAAATTTTAAATTTTAAATTAAAAAAACAAAAGAATCTTGATAGAAAATCTTTAAATCTTTTAAGAAAACAGCAAATTCAAGCAGAAATTAGCTAAATAAAACTTGTCAATTTTGCTAAATATTTGTAAATAACCATTAAATTAAATTAACACGCACACAGTTATTGGTTTTATACCTCCGGTCCTTAATTGGAAATTACTGTGGTGGCTTAACCGGGAATAAATATGAAAATACCTAACGTTACAATTCAACAATTACTAGAAGCAGGTGTTCATCTAGGACACAAAACTTTGAGATGGAATCCAAAAATGAAAAAATACATTTTTGGAAAAAGAGACTCAATTCACATTATAGATTTAACACAAACACTTGAGTTGACTAAAGTAGCTTTGGAAAAAGTCTATAATACAATAGCAAATAACGGAAAAATTTTATTTGTATCAACTAAAAAACAAGCATCAGAAGCTATTGCAGAAGTTGCAAAAGAAACAGATCAGTACTTTGTGAACTATAGATGGTTAGGAGGAATGCTAACTAACTGGGGAACAATATCTAATTCAATTAAAAAATTAAAAAAATTAGAAATTGATTTGGCTGCTGAAAACAGGGGTTTCACTAAAAAAGAACTCCTTAAAATGAGTGTGAAAAAGGATAAACTTCAAAGATCATTGGGTGGAATTGCAGAAATGAAAAAAGTTCCAGAATTAGTTTTTGTAATCGATACAAATTATGAGTCTTTAGCAATTGCAGAGTCTTCTAAATTAGGTATTCCTATAATTGCTATTCTAGATAGCAATTCTAACCCAGATAATATTGATTATCCAATTCCAGGAAATGATGATGCAAGAAGAGCAATAGATCTTTATTGTAATTTAATTAAAGAAACAATTAATAATGCAAAAAGTTCAATCCAATCATCTGAGCCTAAGCAAGAAAAAGCAAAGGATGTCAACGATGATAGTAAAAACAAAACTATACAAGAAATTGATAGAGAAAAATTAGAAAAAAAATTCTCTAACGAAGATAAAGGAAAGTTAAACTAAAATGAGTGATATAGAAAAAGTAAAAAAATTAAGAGAAGCAACAGGTGCTGGATTTAAAGATTGTAACTTGGCAATCAAAGAGTCAGGTGGTGATTTAGATAAAGCAATTGAAATTCTAAGAGTTAAAGGAATATCAAAAGCATCTAAAAAGATGTCTAGAGATGCTAAAGAAGGAGTTGTTGTAGTATCTGGTGATGAAAACAAAACTTCGGTAATTGAAGTAAATTGTGAAACAGATTTTGTTGCAAAGAATGATG
Organism: uncultured Pelagibacteraceae bacterium; assembly: GCA_902570835.1. Taxonomy (GTDB): domain Bacteria; phylum Pseudomonadota; class Alphaproteobacteria; order Pelagibacterales; family Pelagibacteraceae; genus Pelagibacter. The sequence continues at coordinate 1,309 of CACFZQ010000006.1, forward strand.
ATTTTATAAACTTTGTTAAAGAACTTAGTGAATTAAATAACCAACATAGTTCTAATCAAGATGAATTAAAAAAAGCTGTGATGAAAAATGGACAAAGTGTAGATGATAATTTAGTAGCTTTAATATCAAAAATTGGTGAAAAAATTACAATTGGAAAATCAAAAACTATTGAAAACTCAAGTGGTATTAATAACCATTATTTGCATACAGTTGTAAAAGATAATGTAGCAAAATTAGCTGTGTTAGTATCTCTTGATACAAATGATAAATCAGATACAGTTAAGTCATTTAGCAAACAACTATCAATGCATATAGCAGCTTCAAATCCTCTAGCATTAGAGTCAAACTTAATTGAAAAAGCCGTAATTGACAAAGAGCAAGAACTTGTTGCTGAGGAATTAAAAAACTCAGGTAAACCTGATGAAATAGCTAACAAAATAAGCTTAGGTAAAATGAATAAGTTTAAAGAAGAAAATGCACTTTTAACTCAAGCTTGGGTTATGGAGCCCAAGAAAAAAGTTCAAGATATTGTTAAAGAGCTATCTATTGCTGATCTAAAAATTAAGGAATTTTTTAGAATAAAAATAGGAGAATAAATGTTTGATGAAAAATCATATGGTGTAAAAATGGATAAAGCCATAGAGGTATTTTCTAAAGAATTGTCATCTTTAAGAACTGGCAGAGCGAATGCAGCAATGCTGGATCTTATTAAAGTGGAAGTTTATGGTCAACAAATGCCAATTAATCAAATAGGAAGTATAACAACCCCCGAGCCTAGGATGATAAATATTCAGGTTTGGGATGCAAACAATGTTGCTCTTTTAGATGCTGCGATTAAGAAATCAGATTTAGGTTTGAATCCTCAAATCGATGGTCAGTTAATTAGATTGCCTATTCCTGAGTTAAATGAGGAAAGAAGATCTGAATTAAAAAAATTAATCAAATCAGTTGGTGAAAAATGCAAAGTCTCCATAAGAAATATAAGAAGAGAGGCAAATGACGATCTTAAAAAAATGTTAAAGTCTAAAAAAATTAGTGAAGATGATGAAAAATCCAAAGAAAAAATAATCCAAACAATAACTGACGAGCACATTCAATCAGTGGATGAAAAAGTTTCTTCAAAAGAAAAAGAAATAATGACAATATGAACCCATTAAATCATGTAGCCATAATAATGGATGGCAATGGTAGATGGGGTATAAAAAATAAAAATTCCAGAAATGCTGGACATAAAGCTGGTTTAAAAACTGTTGAGAAAATTATTAAACATTCAATTAAAAATAAAATAAAATTTTTAACATTATATGCTTTTTCAACAGAAAACTGGAAAAGACCAGATTCAGAAATTAAATATTTATTTAAATTGTTAGAAGTTTTTCTAAAAGAAAAAATACAAAAGTTACACAATAATGGGATTAGAATTAAAATTTTAGGAAACAAAAATCTAAATAAAAAACTCAGAACTCTTCTTGCTAATGCAGAAAAAAAAACTTCCAAAAATAAAAAAATACAAATAAATTTAGCCCTAAATTATGGATCAAAAAAAGAAATTCTAGATACAATAAAAAAATTAATAAAATATAAAAAAAAAATTACTGAAGAAAATTTTACAAACAACTTATATACCAAAAATATTCCTAATCCAGATATATTGATTAGAACAGGAAATACAAAAAGATTAAGCAATTTTTTAATGTGGCAGTTAGCATACTCAGAACTTTTCTTTGAAAAGAAATTATGGCCAGATTTCAATGAAATTGATTATGATAAAATTATAAAAACGTATAGTCAAATCAAGCGTAATTTTGGTAAAATTTAATGTCAAGTGAATTATTCAAAAGAATTTTAAGTTCAATAATAATTTTACCAATATTTATATATATAGTTGTGAAAGGTTCATTTTATTTTTCAATTTTATTATTTATATGTTTTTTAGTTTCAGTTTATGAATGGATTAAGATGGATGTTTTAAAAATAATAAAACTTTTTGGAATTTTTTTTTTAATCTTTTCTTTTTACACTATTTATGAAATTAGGAATGGATTTAGAGATAGTCATTGGCCTTTTTTAATTATTATTTTTATAAGTGTTGCTACAGACATAGGCGGTTATGTTTTTGGAAAAATTTTGAAAGGACCTAAACTTATCAAATTAAGCCCTAACAAAACTTATGCAGGTGTTCTAGGAGGATATACATGCAGTATAATTTTGTATTTTGCTATTCTTGAAACTGAACTAGTAGACAAAAAATACTTTATTAATTTTTTGATATTTATATTTTTAATTTCATCAATTAGTCAATTTGGCGATATCCTTGTTTCATATTTTAAAAGATTATCAAAAATTAAAGATACAGGTAACATTATACCTGGTCATGGTGGATTATTAGATAGAATAGATGGAATAATTTTTGCTTTTCCTGCTTCATACTTATTAGTATTAATTGATTATTTTAATTTCTTTGTATGAAAAAAATTGTAATTTTAGGATCAACTGGATCTATAGGTAAATCTTTATTAAAAATAATAAATAAAGATAAAAAATCATTTAATATAAAACTGCTTACTGCACATAAAAATTACAAACAGTTGTTACGACAAGCAAAGTTATTTAAAGTTAAAAAAGTTATTTTAACTGATAAAAAAACATACAATTTAAAAAAAGAAAATTTTACAAAAAACAATATAAGTGTATTTAATAATTTTTCTGAATTAGGTAAAATTTTAACTAATAAAGTTGATTATGTGATGAGTGCAATAGTAGGTCTAGATGGTTTGGAGCCTACGTTGAAATTAATTAAATATACAAAAAATATTGCCATTGCCAATAAAGAGTCAATTATATGTGGATGGAATTTAATTAACAAAAGTTTAAAAATAAACAAAACTAATTTCATTCCTGTAGATTCTGAACATTTTTCTATATGGTATGGGCTTAATAAAAAATTTAAAACTACGAATGTTAAAAGAATTTATTTAACTGCTTCTGGTGGTCCACTATTAAATATTTCAAATAAAAAATTAAATAAAATTAAACTAAGTCAAGTTTTAAAGCATCCTAATTGGAACATGGGAAAAAAAATAAGCGTAGATTCATCAACTATGATGAATAAAATTTTTGAGGTAATTGAGGCCAAAAAAATATTTAATATCAAATATAATCAGTTATCCATTTTAATTCACCCAGACTCATATATACATGCGATTGTGGAATTTAAAAATAGAATGATATCAATTATTGCTCATGATACGACAATGGATATACCAATTTACAATACTCTTTTTGATGACAACGAGTCGTATATTTTAAACAAGTCATATAGCCTCGATTTAAATAAATTAAATAATTTATCTCTAAAAAATGTACAATTAAAAAAATTTCCAGTTGTAAAGATTTTAAATTTATTACCAAGCAAAAGTACTTTATTCGAAACAGCTTTAGTGGCAGCAAATGATGAATTAGTTAATCTATATTTAAAAAATAAAATTAGATATAATGAAATAGCATCTTTGTTAATTAAAGAGATAAGTAAAAAATATATTATGATAATGAAAAAAAAATCTCCCACAAAAGTTTCAAGTATATTAAATGTTACAAATTTAGTTCGTTCAAGAATAAATCAACAAATCCATATAAAATAAATGTTAAAAAAAATTTTTAAATTATCAATTGTAAATATAATTTTAATACTTTTTTTATTTAAATCAGCTTATTCAGAAATAATTAATGAAATAAAAATTTTTGGGAATGATAGGATATCAAAAGAAACAATATTAATGTTTTCTGATATTCAAGTTAAAGAGAATTTGGATTCTGAAAATTTAAATAAAATTTTAAAAAATCTATATAATACAAATTTTTTTAAAGATGTTTCCTTAAAAATTGAAAATAATATTCTATTAATAAATGTAAAAGAAAATCCAATAATACAAAGTATAAATTACGAGGGTATTAAAGCTAAAAAAATAAAAGATTTAATTTCAAATAATACAAATTTAAAATCAAGATCATCTTATGATGAGTTTATTTTAAATAAAGATAAAGATAAAATTCAATTATTATTAAAAGAATTAGGATACTATTTTCCAGAAATAAATATTTTTACTGAAGTATTAGATGATAACAAAATTAATTTGACTTATGAAATCAAACTTGGAGATAAAGCGAAAATTAAAAAAATTTCTTTTATTGGAGATAAAAAGTTTAAAGATAAAAAGCTTAAGAGTATAATAGTAAGTGAGGAAAATAAATTTTGGAAATTTATTACAAATAAAAAATTTGTTAATGAAAATATTATCTCTCTTGATAAAAGATTATTAAAAAACTTTTATTTAAATAAAGGTTATTATGATGTGATCATCGACTCATCTTTTGCAAAATTAGTGAATAAAAATGACTTTGAGTTAATTTACAATATTAAAGCTAATGAAAAATTTTATTTTAATGATCTTTCAATAGATCTACCTAATGATTTTAATAGAGATAACTTTGAGGAAATTAATGATTTTTTAAAAAAACTTAAAGGTAAAACTTATTCTGTAGGTATAATTGAAGAAATTTTAGAGGAATTAGATAAAGTTACTTTGTTAGAACAATATCAGTCAATTTCTTCTAAAGTCGAAGAAGATATAGTTGACCAAAAAATAAATTTAAATTTTATAATTAAGGAAATTGATACTAAATATGTAGAAAGAATTAATATTCTTGGCAATAATATTACAAAAGAAACAGTAATAAGAAACCAATTTGAAATAGATGAAGGCGATCCTTTTAATGAAATTTTAGCTAATAAATCAATAAATAATATCAAAAGTTTAAATTTTTTTAAAAGTGTAAATTCTGAAATTATAGAAGGAAAAACTCCAGAAACTAAAATTATAAATGTTAATGTTGAAGAAAAAGCTACAGGAGAAATTACTGCTGGAGCCGGTGTAGGAACTTCAGGCAGTAGTATTGCTTTTGGAGTTAAAGAAAACAATTATCTTGGTAGCGGAATAAATTTAACATCAAATGTTTCTTTGTCAGAAGAAAGTTTAAAAGGTGAATTTACTGTTATAAATCCAAATTTTAGAAATACTGATAAACTAATTCGTTTTTCAGCATCGGCCGTTGAGACTGACAGATTAAAAGACTTTGGTTATGAAACAAGTAAAACTGGTTTCTCTTTTGGAACTAGTTTTGAGTTTTTAAACGATTTTGAAATTGGTTTAGGTAATTCAAATTATTATGAAAAAATTGATACTGATAGTAATGCTTCTGCTAGGCAAAAAACTCAAGAAGGTAATTATTGGGATAGTTTTTTTAATTTAGATTTCGATTTAGATAAGAGAAATCAAAAATACCAGGCATCCGAAGGTTTTAGAAGCCAGTATTTTGTTGACTTGCCACTTGTTAGTGAAACTGCAACATTGCAAAATACTTATGTTGTCAAATATTTTACGGAGTTATTTGAAAATAATATTTCATCTGCATCAATATTTCTTAGATCCTCAACTTCATTAAAAGATGAAAATATAAAATTATCAGAAAGGATAAATATACCTTCAAATAGATTAAGAGGTTTTGAGAGAGGTAAGGTTGGACCAAAGGATGGAAATGATTTTATTGGAGGTAATTACGCAGCTACAATTAACTTCACCTCATCTATCCCTCAAATTCTTGAAAACTCAGAGAATATTGATTTTCTTGTTTTTTTTGATGCAGGTAATGTATGGGGTGTTGATTATTTTGACGGTGATGATGAAGGGAGCGAGATAAGATCTGCAACAGGTGTAGCTGTAGATTGGCTTACTCCTATTGGTCCATTGAATTTTACATTAGCTTTACCTGTTACAAAAGCTGACAGTGACAAAACTGAAACTTTTAGATTTAATATAGGTACAAGTTTTTAATTTTTTGATGAAAAAAATTGTTTGTATTATAATTATACTAATTTCCTCAACTATAACTTATGCTGAAAATGGTGTGTATTTTGTTGATGCCGATAGTTTACTCAATAATTCTGAATATGGAAAAAAAATTGTTAACAAATTAAAAAACATTAATTCAAAAAATATTTCAAATTTAGAAAAAGATGAGAAAGAATTAAAAAAAATTGAAGATGAAATTAATAAAATTAAAAATATTATTACTGAAGAAGAATTAAATAAAAAAATTTCAGATTTAAAAGACAAAATAATTATTTATCGAAAAAAAAAAGATACTAAATTTAAAGAATATGATGACTATAAAAACAAAGAATTAAATGAATTTTTTTCTAAAATAACGCCCTTTATTGAAAAATTTATGGAGATTAATTCAATTCAAATTATACTCGAAAAAAAAAATATTTTTATAGCAAATTCTAAATATGATAAAACAGACTTATTAATTCAATTTTTGAATAAAAATATAAAAGATGATTAGATTAGATAAAGAAGAAATAGCAAAATTATTACCACATAGAGAACCAATGCTATTAATTGATGAGCTGTATGATATTAAAAAACTAAGTTCTGCAACAGCATTAGTAAAAGTTAAAAAAAATAGTTTTTTTGTACAAGGACATTTTCCTGATAACCCGGTTATGCCTGGTGTTTTAATAGTTGAATCATTTGGTCAGGCAGCTGCCGCATTAACCGCTCATGGTTTAGATAAATCTACTTATGAGAATAAATTGGTTTTTTTAATGGGTGTAGAGAAGGCAAGATTTAGAAATCCAGTAATACCAAATTGCGATTTGGTTTTAAAAATTGAAGCAGTAAGATCTCATGGACGTGTTTGGAAATATAAAGGTGATGCTTTTGTTGATGGAAAGAAAATGGCCGACGCAATTTGGTCAGCCACAATTGTAGATAAGAAATAAATAGCAATAATTATTGATAACTTAAGTTAATTTGCTCTGCTAAAAACAAATATGTCAAATCCTTTTTTTAAAAACAATGGACCTATTCTAATTTTGGATATTTTAAAGATTTTAAATATTAATCTTACTGTTTTAAAGGAGAACGCTAAGATAAAAGATATAAAAGATTTAAGCACATCAAATGAATTAGATGTTACTTTTTTTCATTCACAAAAATATAAAGAATTAGCAAAAGAAACAAAAGCGTCTTTTTGTATTACAACAGAGTTTTTAAAAAATGAACTTCCAACTTCGTGTGTCCCTTTAATTGTTGAAAATGTATTAGTATCTGTATCAAAGATAACATCGATATTTTACCCAGATGCTGTAAATGATGATTTTGATAATAGTGCAATTAATATTAGTGAAACAGATTTAAAGGATAAAGTAATTTATGGTAAAAATGTTTTAATTGGAAAAAATGTATCGATAGGAAAAAATTGCAAGATAGGTCACAATACAATAATTGAAAAAAATGTTTCTATCGGAAATAACTGTTCAATTGGATCAAATACAATAATAAGAAATTCACTAATAAGTAATAACGTTAAAGTTTTAGATAACTGCGTAGTTGGGAAACATGGTTTTGGTTTTTTTCCAAATAAAAATAAAAATTTAAGATATCCACACATTGGCATTGTAATTATTGAGGAAAATTGTGAAATAGGATGTGGGTCTACTATTGATAGGGGTTCGATGTCAAATACTGTTATTGGGAAAAATACTTATTTAGATAATCAAATACATATAGCCCATAACGTTAAAATAGGAGAAAATTCTATTATAGCTGGACAGGTAGGAATTGCTGGCAGTTCAATTATTGGTTCTAATGTAAGAATAGGTGGCCAAGCTGGTATTTCAGGGCATATAAAAGTTGGTAATAATGTTGAAATTGGAGGTGGCTCAGGTGTAATAAAAAACGTTCCTGATAATGCAAAAGTAATGGGTTATCCTGCAAAAAACATTAGAGAATTTTTAAGAGATAATAAATGATACACAAAACTGCAATTGTTGATTCAAATGCTAAAATCTCAGTAAATGTAACAATAGGACCTTACTCTGTAATTGGTCCCAATGTAGTAATCGGTGAGGGCACAGTGATTCAATCTAATGTTAATATTACTGGTAATACAAGTATAGGCAAATATAACCAAATTTATCCATTTGCTTCTATAGGAAATGATCCACAAGATTTAAAATTTAAGGGTGAAAAAACTTTATTAGAGATTGGTGATAATAATAAAATAAGAGAATACGTTACTATAAATCCTGGCACAGAAGGTGGTGGAGGTAAAACTCACGTTGGCAATAATTGTCTGTTTATGATGTCTTCTCACATTGCTCATGATTGTATTGTTGGTGATAATGTTATTTTAGCAAATAATGTTCCATTGGGTGGTCATGCGCATGTAGATAATAATGCCATAATTGGTGGTAATTCAGCTGTACAACAATTTACTAGAGTTGGTAAATTTGCAATGATAGGCGGCATGTGTGGAGTAGTAAGAGATGTGATACCATATGGTATAGCACATGGAAACAGAAGTATATTGCAAGGATTAAATCTAATTGGGTTGAGAAGAAAAAATATTCCAAATAAAGAAATATTATCCCTTAGTGAAGCTTATAAAATAATATTTAAGAATGAGAATTTAACAGAGAATTTAAGTAATTTAACAAATGATTTGATAAAAAATGAATTGGTTTCAGAAGTAGTTAATTTTATAGAAAAAGATAAAAAAAGACCAATTTGCACTCCCTTTTCTAAATAAAATGATTGGTTTGTTTTTAGGTGATACAGATTTTCCTGAAATAGTTTTAAAGAAAATTAAAAAATTAAAAAAAGAATATTTTATTATCGATTTATCAAAAAATAATAAATTTAAAAAAGAAAAAAACTCTTACAGGATTAGTATTGGAAAATTTGGAAAAATAATAAATTTAATTAAAGAAAAAAATTGCAAAAAAGTTTTATTTGCAGGTAAAATAGCAAAACCTAATTTTTCATCCCTTAGATTAGATTTTAAAGGTATATACTATATGCCAAGTGTAATTAGAGCTTCCAAAATTGGTGATGCTGCAATTATCAAATCAATAATTAATATCCTTGCAAATGAGGGTATAAAAGTAATAAGTTCTATATACTTTAACCCAGAACTATCCCTTAAAAAAGGAAACTATACAAAAACTAAGCCTAATAAGAATGATAACAACTCAATTGAAAAAGCTAAAATTTATTTTAATAAAATTAATAGTTTTGATCATATACAGGCTTTAGTTGTCAAAGATAAAAAAATAATTGCAAAAGAGGGAAGACAAGGGACAAAAAAAATGCTTTCAAAAGTAAAGAAAAATTCACAAGGAATATTAATAAAATTACCTAAAAATAAACAAGATTTAAGAATGGATTTACCAACTGTCGGTTTGCAAACTTTAAAAGATATTAAAAAATATGGATTAAAAGGTTTGGTTTTAAAATCTAAAAAAAATATTTTTCTTGATAATAAAGAAGTATTAAATTTTGCAAATAAAAACAAAATATTTGTTAAAGTTATATGAAAAAAATCTTTGTATTAACAGGCGAACCGTCAGGAGACAAACTTGCATCAACTTTAATTTCAAGATTAAAACTAGAAAATTCTGAAATTGAATATTTATCCGTTGGTGGTACTCACTTAAAGAATCTTGGAATTAAATCTATTTATGATTTGAAGGAAATTACATACTTAGGATTTACAAGTGTATTATTCAATATTTTTAAAATTAGATCAAAAATAAATAAAACTGTTAAAGAAATAATAAACTTTAACCCTGATATATTGTTAAGTGTAGATAGTCCTGATTTTACTTTGCGAGTAGCAGAAAAGGTTAAAAAAATAAACAGCAACATTAAAACAATTCATTATGTAGCACCTCAAGTATGGGTGTGGCGAAAGAATAGAGTTAAAAAAATTAAAAAATTTATTGATCACATTTTTTTGTTGTTTGAATTTGAAAAAAAATACTTTGATGAAGAAAATATTAATAATACTTTTGTTGGTCATCCTCTAATAGAAAGAAATCAAAATAACAAAATTATTGTTGATAATATTTTACCTAAAAATAAAAAAATAATATCTATATTTCCTGGTAGCAGAAATTCTGAAACTAATGTTTTGCTACCTATATTATTGGATTTTATTAAATTAATGAACAAGAAGTATAATGAATATTTTTTTTATATTCATGCAACCGAGGAAAACAAAAGTTTAATTTTAGAACACGTAAAAAAATATAACTTTGACAATATAAATATTGTATCTGAAGAAAATATTAAATCTGAAATTTTGTCTAAATCTATTTTTGCTGTTTCAAAATCTGGTACTGTTTCATTACAAATTTGTAATTTTTATGTTCCATCCATTATTATTTATAAACTTAGTTTTATTAATTTTATGATTTTTAAAATGTTAGTTAATGTAAAATTTGCAAATATTATAAATATAATTAATAATCGTGAGGTAATTCCTGAATTACTTCAAAAAGAATGTAATGCAGATGAAATATATAGGTCTGTTATTTATTTTCTTAAAAACCCCGAGTTGATGAAAAAACAAGTAAGTGAGTGCTCCAAAACTTTAGAGGGCATCAGGTCTAAAACTTCATCTGCTGGTGAGGCAAGTTCTATTTTAATTAAGTATCTTTCTTAATCTTTTCTCAACATCTACTTTACCTAAAGATATAACAATATCATATAGGCCTGGTCCAAACTTAGATCCTGTTAGGGCTACTCTTAACGGTTGACCTACACCTTTGAAATTTGTTTCATGTTTTTTTATCAAGTTGTTGACTATTGGTTCTAAATTATCTCTCGTTAAATTTTTTAGATTTTTAATTTCATTTTGAAATTCATTAATTATTTTTTTTGATTTATCATCAATTAGTTTCAAATCATTTTCATTAAAATCTACTTCATCATTAATAATATATTTTGCATTATTATATATTTCTTCCAGTGTTTTTGCTTTGTTTTTTAAAAACACTAAAGACGATTTTATTTTTGTTGCTTTTTCTGCATCAATTTTATCTTTATATTCCTTACAATATTTTAAAAGATTATCGTAGAGATCATTTTCATCAATATTTTTGATATAGTGTTCATTCATTGATAAAATACGGTTCATATCTAATTTTGATGGTGATTTCCCAATACCTTCTAAGTTAAAAAATTTGATACTTTCTTCTAGAGTAAATATTTCTTTGTCTTGATATGACCATCCCAGTCTTAGTAAATAATTTCTTAAAGCATCAGGCATAATTCCAATTTTTGAATAGTCATCTAATGTTGAAGCATTATCTCTTTTGGATAATTTTTTACCTTCTATTGTGTGAATTAAAGGTATATGGGCAAAAAGTGGCACATCCCATTTCATTGCTTGATAAATTTGTATTTGTTTAAAGGTATTTATCTTATGATCGTCTCCTCTAATTATATGTGTCATTCCCATTTCATGGTCATCTACAGTTGCTGATAAATTATAAGTCGGAGTTCCATCATTTCTTAATATTACAAAATCTTCTATCGTGATGTTTTCAATTTCAACATCTCCTTGAACTAAATCTTTAAGAACTGAACTTCCTTCAATTTTACTTTTAAATCTAATTACAGGTTTAATTTCTTTAGGAGCATCTTTTTCGTCTGCATCTCTCCATTTTCTATTGTAAATGTAAGGTATTTTTTTTTGCCTAGCTCTTTTTTTTTGTTCTTCTATCTCTTCAGGTGAACAGTAACATTTATAAGCATTTCCATTTTTTAATAATTCGTTAACAATTTTTACATGATCATCAATTTTTCTTGATTGAATATATTCTTCACCATCATGTTTTATCCCTAACCAATTTAAGGATTTAATTATTTGTATTTTGTGTTCTTCTTTAGATCTTTCTTTGTCAGTATCTTCAATTCTCAGATGAAAAGTACCTCTTTGATTTTTTGAATATAGCCAATTAAACAAGGCAGTTCTGATACCACCAATATGAAGAGCCCCAGTAGGAGAGGGAGCAAAACGAGTTGCTACTTTTGACATCAGAGATGTTTAGACTATTTTTTTAAAAGTTTCTATATAAAGATACCAAAACACCCTGAACTTTAACTCTATCAGGGCCAAATATTTTGGTTTCATAGTTTCTATTTGCACTTTCTAATGCAACAACTTTACCTTTTTTACGAATTCTTTTTAACATCGCCTCGTGTTCGTCAATTAATGCGACTACAATTTTTCCATTATCTGCTGTATCTGTTCTTTTAATAATAACTGTATCTCCTTCGTGGATTCCAGCTTCAATCATTGAGTCTCCTTGAACTTTCAATCCAAAATAATCTCCATTTTTTTCTAAATTATTTGGTAATGGTATTCTTGAAACTTCATTTTGTATTGCTTCAACAGGAGTACCTGCCGCAATTTTTCCTAATACTGGCACTTCCATTTCATCTGAATTGTTAATTTCTTCGTCTAAACCACCTTTGATAACGCTTGGTGAAAAACTATTGTAAATATCATTTGCTGAAGCTGTTTCAGGCAATTTTACTACCTCTAAAGCTCTCGCTTTATGAGCCAATCTTTTAATAAATCCTCTTTCTTCTAAGGCACTAATCAATCTATGAATACCTGACTTTGATTTTAAGTTTAGAGACTGTTTCATCTCTTCGTAAGAAGGTGACACACCAGAACTTCTCAACTTTTTGTTGATAAATAAAAGTAGGTTTTTTTGTTTTTTAGTTAGCATAAGAACAAATATCGTACAAACAATGTTCTATAAAAGTTCTTTTAATTTAACAATACTAAAAAAAGTAAATAAAATAGCGCTTAAATTGACTATAAAACTGAAAAAATTGAATTTTCATCCAAATTTTTCAAAAGTGATTCACCAATTAAAAAAGTATTAATTGAAGTCTTGCTGTTTAATTTTAATAGTTCTTCTTTAGTTTTAATACCACTCTCAGAAATTAGAGGGCATTTATGGTTTTTTACAATATTATAAATATCATAGGTTGTATTTATATCTGTTTTAAAAGTTTTTAAGTTCCTATTGTTTATACCAATAAGTGCATCTTTAAAATTTAATGCTTTTTGAGCTTCCTCAACTGTATGCACTTCTACTATTACTGACATATCTAATTTCAATGCCTCCTGATATAAATTGTTTGCAAGATCATCTGAGACACCAGCTAAAATAATTAGAATTGCATCTGCACCATAACTTTTGGCAAGTGGTACTTGAAACGTATCAATAAAAAAATCTTTACATAATATCGGTAAATTAACCTTATCTTTTATTTTACTTATATGGATTAAATTTCCTAAAAAATAATCCTCTTCAGTTAAAACTGATAAACAAGTAGCATTATTTTTTAAATAAATATTAGCAATTTCTACTGGATTGTAGTCTTCAATTATAACACCAGCAGAAGGACTTGCTTTTTTTATTTCAGCAATAATTGAAGTTTTATTTTCTTTTAAATTGTTTTCAATTTTATCTTTAAAATTTATGTATGATTTATTTTTTTGTATTAATTCATCTAATTTTTTAAGATCAATTGATTTTTTTAGATTATCAATTTTTTCGATTTTTTTTTTAATTATATTTTCTAGAACGTTTTCAGACATTTTGTATATGTTCCAAATGTGAAATAGTTTTACCAGAAAGAATGAATTGTCTTGCGTGATTATAGGCTTCTTTAAAATCAACAAACTTTTCTGCAACGATTAAACCAGCTGCCGCATTTAAAGAAACTGCTTTTGAAAAATCATTATCTTTACCTTTAAATATTTCAATCATTTTATCTGCATTAAATTTTGCATCATTACCAATTAAATTCTTAAATTTTTCTGCATTCACATCAATAGAATTTGGATCAACCTGAAACTCAGATATTTTTCCATCCTTCAATTGCATTATATTTGTTTTTGCATAAGGAGATATTTCATCCAATCCATCTTCGCTGTTTACTATCCACGCAAATTTTATATTTAAATTTTTTAACCCCTCAGCAAAAATTTTTAATAATTTTTTATCAAATACCCCAACAACTTGTCTTTCTACTAGAGCAGGATTACTTAAAGGGCCAATCATGTTGAAAATAGTTCTTTTACCGATTTTTTTTCTTACAGGACCTACAAATCTCATAGCGCTATGATAATTTGGTGCAAACATAAAACCAAAATTGTTATTGCTTATTTCTTGTTCTATTTCTCTCGGCTCTAAATCAATTTTAATATTAAGAGCTTCCAAAACATCTCCAGAGCCACATTTTGACGATACAGCTTTATTGCCGTGTTTTGCAACTTTTATACCCATGCTAGCCAAAAGTAAGGCTGATGCAGTTGATATATTAACAGTGTTCATACCGTCACCACCTGTACCGCAAGTATCTATGCAATCTTGAACGTTTACTCTTTTAGATTTTTCTCTAAGCACATAAACACCTCCAGCAATTTCATCTGCAACTTCTCCTTTTTCTGACAGAAGTGTTAAAAAATTATAGATTTGATCTTCATCAGCTTTACCAGTCATTAAAATTTCAAATGCTGACTTACTTTCTTCGAAGGTTAAATTTTCTTTATTTTTAAGTTTTTCTAAAATCTTTTCCATAAATTAATAATTTATAAAATTTTTTAAAATTTTTATTCCCATCTTAGTTTTAATACTTTCTGGATGAAATTGTACACCATGAATATTAAATTGCTTATGTTGGATAGCCATAATTACCCCATCATCAGTTTCAGCTGTAATCTCTAAATGTTTTGAAAGGGTTTTTTTATCAATAATTAAGCTATGATATCTTGTAGCTTCAAAGGTACTAGGTAGATTTTTTAAAATCCCAATTTTTTTTGATTTAATTTTGCTAGTTTTTCCGTGCATTAATTTCTTTGCTTGAATAATTTTAGATCCAAAAACTTGACCTATAATTTGATGTCCAAGACAAACACCTAAAAAGGGCAATTTTTTATGTAATGATTTTAAAATGCTTATACAATTTCCAGATTGATTTGGATTTCCAGGTCCAGGTGAAATAACAATTTTATCATATTTTTTTCTTAATATTTCTTTAGAGTTGATTTTATCATTTCTGATGACATCAACTTTTACACCTAATGAAGAAATGTAATGATAAAGATTAAATGTAAAACTATCATAATTATCAATTAATAATATTTTCATTATCTTAAAGCATTTATCAAAGCTTTCGCCTTGTTCACTGTTTCATCATATTCGTTTATAGGCTTACTGTCTGCCACGATACCAGCACCAGCTTGTACATAGAATTTTTTATTTTTTGCTACAGCTGTTCTTAGCGCAATACAAGTATCAAATTCTCCATTAGCAGAAAAATATCCAATTCCACCGGCGTAAACTTTTCTTCTTGATGTTTCTAACTCATCAATAATTTCCATTGCTCTTATTTTAGGAGCACCAGATACAGTACCTGCAGGAAATCCTGCAAGTAGAGATTTAAATTTTGAAAACTTTTTATTATACTCTCCAGCTACATTGGAAACTATATGCATTACATGAGAGTACCTCTCAATTATGAAACTCTCAGTTACCTTTACAGTATTAATTTTTGATACTTTACCAGCATCATTTCTTCCTAGATCTAAAAGCATTAAATGTTCAGAAAGTTCTTTTTTGTCTCTAAGAAGGTCTTTTTCATAAAAAAGATCTTCTTTTTTATTTTTTCCTCTTGGTCTAGTACCTGCTATTGGTCTAACTGTAATTTTATTATCTCTTAGTCTTACTAAAATTTCTGGGCTTGCACCAATAATTTGGAAGTCATTAAAGTTGAAGTAAAACATAAAAGGAGAGGGATTTGTTACTCTTAGTTTTTTATAAATTTCTAAAGGTTTTTTTGTTAATTTTGCTTCAAATCTTTGACTTAAAACAACTTGAAAAATATCACCTATTTTTATGTATTTCTTGGCTTTATTAACCATAGCAAGAAATTTATTTTTAGATGTGTTTGATTTAACTTTAATTTTTTTTTCTTCTTTTGATACTCTGTTTGTATTAATATTTTTGATCGATGACTGAATTAATAATTTAAATAGATCAGTTTTTATAGTGTCATACTTTTTTCGATAATCTTTAATTTTTTCATCATTAAAAACATTGCTTATATAAAATATTTCTTTCTTTAAATTATCATGAATAACCAAAGTTCTTGGTCTCATCAATTTTACATCAGGTAAATTAAGATCATTTTTACATGAGTTAGGAATTTTTTCAATGTATCTAATAGAGTCGTATGAAAAATAACCAGAAATTAATGAACAAATTTTAGGTAAATTTTTAGGTGTATCAAATTTAAAATTTTCAATAATTTTTTCTATTAGTTCTTCTGGCTTATCTTTAAGAATGATTTTTTTATTTTTAGTGATTAAATATGATTTTTGATCATTGAATTCCCATATCTTATCAGGATTTTTACCAAAAATTGTGTATCTACCTTTAATTTTTCCTTTTTCAACTGACTCAAATATAAAACTATTTTTTTCCTCTAAAAAATTGTCAATTAAATTTATTACCTCGTCGTCAGAATTTACTTTTTTGGATGTGTATATAATCTGATTTTTTTTGCTTCTATGTCGAAACTTAAAATCTTTGAAGCTTCGATTGATTATCATTTGAAATAGTTTTTAATTCTATCAATAGTTTTTTGATTCAATTGAACCTGATATTTATCATTCAACAGTGTATCGTAAGATTGTAAAATACTTTTTCTGTTATTGGTATTTTGTGAATTTACAAATCCTTTATATTCCTCACCTTGTTTGTTTATAGTATTTTTATTTATATCTTTTATTTTGACTAAAAAGATTTGATTATTTGTATTGTTTACTAAAGCAAAAGATTTTTGAGGTAATGAGTAAAGCATTTTAATTGAATTTACTTCAAACAGCTCATCATCATTAATTGAATTAATTGATCCTGATTGGATTTTGCCTGAACTTAATTCTGTGAATTTACTATCATTAAATTCATCACTTTGTATTTCTTCAATTATTTTTCTATTGTAATCAAATTTACCTTTTTGATAAATAAACTCTACAATTTCACCTTTTACTGTTTCGTCATTGAGATTTGGTGAACGGTCATATTCATTTTCTATATTGTAAAGGATATAATTATCACCACTTTCAAATATATCTAACTTGCTTGATTTCTTAGAGTAAATCAACTCTTCGTTTGTATTCTTATTTTCATTTGGAACAAATTCATTAATATCAATCACATCCACATTTATGTTTTCAATGATTGAACTAAAATTTTCACTTTGAGAAATTTTATTTTCTATTTCATCGATTTCATTAAAAAAATCTTGATTAAATTCATCAATTCCAATTAAATTTTTTGGATTTAAAACCACATATTTGAAGTCAATATATTCCCTTTTTAATTGATCTTTATTTTCCTCAATAAATTTATTGATTTCATCCGATGTATAATCTTCTTTAATTTTATATAAATTTTCCATATCAAAGTATTCAATAACCAATGAATTATTTTTTTCTTCAAATTTACTTTCTATTAGAAATTCGGGTGTAATAGTACCTGCACCAATAAAATCAAATAAGTGTTTTTGCAAACCTTGATTTTTTAATTTTAATTCAAACAAGGGAGCAGACATATTATTTGAAAGTAAAAATTTTTCATATTTAATTCTTTCAAAAGCACCATTTTCGTTTATAAAATTTTTATTTTCTTTTAAGTATTTTAAAATTGTTTTTTCGTTAATAGAAAGTTTAAAATCCTCAATTTCTAGATCAATTAAAGTTGTTGAAATAAGTCCTGATAATAATTCTTCTATAATATTATTTTCTAAATTATTTCTAATTGCTTCTTGTGAAATTCCACTTTGATTTACATAATCCATGAAATCTTGAGTGGTAACGTTAGTTTTATTTATTTTGGCAATATTATTTTGATTATTAGTGCTAAAGCCACCACCAAATCCACCAAAGCCAAAAGCTATAATGATGATTACTATTAAAACCAATCCACCAAATTGTTTCCAACCTAAATTTTTTAATTTTTCAACCATAACGTTATAAATTTATTGATCTGTAAAAAACAAATCTATAGATTAAAAAGTCAATTATGACAAATAAATATATGTATTTTATAGCTAATTGGAAAATGTTTGGGGATTTAAAAACTATAAATTCACTAGATAAAGTTATTAAATTTTCAAAAAGCGATAAAAAAAATAAGTTCAAACTAATTTATTGTCCTCCATATACTCTAATACGTCCTATTTCAAAGAGACTAAGTAAAACTAATATCGAAGTTGGTGCGCAAAATTCTCATCAAAATTTAGATTATGGAGCTTTTACAGGTCAGGTAAATGCACGAATGCTTAAAAGTGTTGGAGCAAAATATGTGATCTTGGGTCATTCCGAAAACAGAATGGCTGGAGAAAATGATAAACTAATTAATCTAAAAATTAAAAATGCAATTAAGTCTGGATTAAAAATTATTTTTTGTGTCGGTGAAACTCTTAAACAAAAAAGAGATAAGAGGACCAATCAAGTTTTAAATAGTCAGTTAAATAAAGGATTGAAATCTATCAAAAAAATTAACGACATAATTATTGCTTATGAACCAGTATGGGCGATTGGAACTGGATTAATTCCTTCTTCAGAGGAATTGTCAAAATCTATGAAATTTATAAAAAGTAAATTTAGAAAAAAATCTCAAAAAGTTTTATATGGAGGCTCTGTTAATAGTAAAAATATTAATCAATTAAAAATAATTCCTGACATAGGTGGATTTTTAATAGGTGGAGCATCACAAAATCCGAAGAAATTTATTGATATAATCAAAAAAACCATTAATTAGACCCACATGGAAACATTATTACTTGTAATTAACATCATACTTGCGTTTATTTTAGTTGTGCTTGTACTACTTCAAAAATCAGAGGGTGGTGCTTTAGGTATTGGTGTTTCACAAGAAAATTTCATGCTATCGAGATCTGCTGGTAGTTTTATTACTAAAGCGACTGCTATCGTTGCAACTTTATTTATTATTTGTAGCTTAGCGCTTACAATAATTTCTAGAGCAGAATTAACTCCTACAGGATCAGTTTTAGACACAGTTGAAGAAAAAACTGAAGATACTCCATCAATTCCTGAAAATAATTAATTAATACTTTCTATTTCTTTTTTTATTAGCTATAAGATAATTCCATGGCGCGATATATATTTGTCACTGGCGGCGTGGTTTCATCCCTTGGAAAAGGTCTATCATCAGCATCACTAGCTTATCTTCTACAATCCCGAGGTTACAAAGTTAGACTTAGAAAATTAGATCCTTATCTAAACGTTGACCCTGGAACAATGAGTCCATTCCAACATGGAGAAGTTTTTGTAACAGATGATGGTGCTGAAACAGATTTAGACTTAGGTCATTATGAAAGATTTTCAGGAGTTACCGCAAAGAAAACAGATAATATTACTACTGGAAAAATTTATAGTGATGTTCTGAGGAAAGAACGAAAAGGAGAATATCTCGGAAAAACAGTACAAGTTATTCCACATATAACCGATAGAATTAAAGAATTTATTAAATACGATACGTCAAAAGAAGATTTTGTAATTTGCGAAATAGGTGGAATTGTAGGAGATATTGAAAGTTTACCATTCGTTGAAGCTATAAGACAATTTTCAAATGATATTGGGAAAAAAAATGCTTTATTTATTCATTTAACTTTAGTTCCATATTTAAAAGCTTCAGATGAAATAAAAACTAAACCAACACAACATTCTGTTAAAGAATTGAGAAGTATTGGTATTCAACCTGATATAATTATTTGCAGGTCAGAAAGACAAATACCTTTGGAGCACAGAAAAAAAATATCTCTATTTTGTAATGTTGATATTAAAAATGTAATTGAAACAGTTGATGTAAAAACAATTTATGAAGCACCAATTAGTTTCGCTAAAGAAAAGTTGGATGTTCAAGTTTTAGATTACTTTAAAATAAAATCTAAAAAAACAAATAACCTAAATCCTTGGAAGAAAATTACTAAAATTACACTCAATACAAAAAAACAAGTTAATATTGCGATAATAGGTAAATATGTAGAATTGAAAGATGCATATAAATCATTAGATGAAGCCTTAACTCATGGAGGAATTACAAACAATTTAAAGGTAAATTTAGTTAGAATTGATTCAGAAAAATTAAAACTTTCCGAAATTAAAAGTAAACTTAAAAATGTTTCAGGTATTCTAATACCAGGAGGTTTTGGAAAAAGAGGAACTGAGGGAAAAATAGAATCAATTAAATATGCCAGAATTAACAAAATACCATTTCTAGGTATTTGTTACGGTATGCAAATGGCAATAATAGAATTTGCTAGAAATAAATTAAAAATTAAAAAAGCAACTTCTTCAGAGTTTGATAGAGGTGGTGTTCATATAATTGGTTTAATGAATGAGTGGGAAAAAAGTGGAAAAAAAGTTAAAGGTACAGATAAAAATTTAGGTGGAACAATGAGACTTGGTTCTTATGATGCAATCTTAAAAGATAAATCTAAAATTAGAGATATCTATAAATCAAGATTAATCAAAGAAAGACACAGACATAGATATGAAGTGGATATTTCATTTAAGGAAAAATTTGAGAAAAATGGGCTAATATTTTCTGGTTTATCACCAGATAATAAACTTCCTGAGATAATTGAACTTAAAAATCATCCTTGGTTTATTGGAGTTCAGTTCCATCCTGAATTTAAATCTAGACCTTTATATCCTCATCCTTTATTCTCTTCATTTATCAAAGCAGCAAAAAATCATAAATGAGTAGTATTACAGTCAATTGTGGGAACATAGAAATTTCAAACGATAAAAAAATTTGTATCATTGCTGGTCCATGTCAGCTTGAAACAGAACAGCATGCAATGGACATAGCTGGAAAAATAAAAGAAATAACTTCTAAATATGGTCTAGGTTTTATTTATAAAACCTCTTTTGATAAAGCTAATCGAACAAGTTTAAAAGGTAAGAGAGGTGCTGGTTTGGAAACTTCATTACCTGTGTTTGACAAAATTAAAAAAGAATTAAATATTCCAATTTTAACTGATATTCATAATTCAGAGCAATGTTCAGTAGTTGCTAATCATGTTGATGTTTTACAAATTCCAGCTTTTCTTTGTAGACAAACTGATCTTTTAATTGCTGCTGCAAAAACAAACAAAATTATAAATGTTAAAAAGGGTCAATTTTTAGCTCCTTGGGATATGGTAAATGTTACAAAAAAAATATCAGACTCAGGAAACTCAAATATTCTTGTTACTGAAAGAGGTGTAAGTTTTGGATACAACACTTTGGTTTCTGACATGAGATCTTTACCTATTATGGCTAAGAACGGTTATCCAGTTATTTTTGATGCAACACATTCAGTTCAACAACCTGGAGGACAGGGAGAGTCTTCCGGAGGTCAAAGAGAATTTGTTGAGTATCTTGCAAGAGCAGCTGTTGCTGTTGGGGTTGCTGGTGTGTTTATAGAAACTCATCAAGATCCTGATAATGCACCATCTGATGGGCCTAACATGGTACCATTGGATAAATTAGAAAATTTGTTACATCAACTTTCAGATATAGATAAATTAATAAAAAAATAGTGAGTAAAATTTTAAAAGTAAAGGCCCGTCAAGTATTTGACAGTAGAGGAAATCCAACTGTAGAGGCCGAGGTTTTTACAAAAAATAATAGTGCAACTGCAATTTGTCCATCAGGAGCATCAACTGGAACGTATGAAGCATTTGAGAAAAGAGATAAAAATAATAAACGTTATTTAGGTAAGAGTGTTTTAAACGCTATTAATTTAGTTAACACTAAAATTTCAAATAAATTAAAAGGTCAAAGTGTTCACAATCAAGAACGAATTGACACTTTATTAATAAACTTAGATGGAACAAGACAAAAAACAAATCTTGGTGCAAATTCTATGCTTGCAGTTTCAATGGCAGCAAAAAAACTTTCAGCTAAAGTTAAGAAAACACCTTTGTATAAAACCTTTTTTATAAAAAAAAATTTCCAATTACCTTATCCTTTAATGAACATTATTAATGGTGGGGCACACGCTAATAACGGTCTTAGAATACAAGAATTTATGATCAGACCTGATCGAGCTAAGAGTTTTTCTGAGGCAATGAGAATATGCTTTATAGTAATTAAAAATTTATCAAAACTAATAAAAGATAAAGGATTATCTACTTCTGTAGGGGATGAGGGAGGCTTTGCGCCTATGATAAGTAGCAACAATCAAGCTCTTGATTTAATTGTTAGTGCTATAAAGAAATCAGGATTTGTGAATGGTAGAGATGTTTCAATTTGTTTGGATGTAGCTGCAAATGAATTATTTAAAAAAAATAAATATTCGATTCATTCTAAAACTTACATATCTGTTGAAAAATCTATCAAAGAATATCAAAAAATTATTAAAAAATATAAAATCAAATCCATCGAAGATCCTTTTGCAGAAAATGATTGGCTTTCTTGGAATAAATTAATGAGATCAGTTACCAAAGTTCAAATTGTGGGGGATGATCTTTATGTGACAAACTTAGAACGACTAAAGAAAGGTTTTTTAAATATTTCCTCAAATTCAATTCTGATTAAATTAAATCAAATCGGAACAGTTTCTGAAACATTAGATGTTATTAAGTTTGCACAAATTATCGGATATAAAACCATAATATCTCATCGATCTGGAGATAGTGAGGATACTTTTATTGCAGATCTTGCAGTTGGAACTAACTCAAATCAAATTAAAACAGGATCTTTAGCTAGATCTGAAAGAGTAGCTAAATATAATCAATTAATTCGTATTGAAGAAGAACTTGGAAAAAAAGTGAGAATGAATAAAATCAATTAATGTTGAGGTTAATAAAAAAAAATTATTTTTTATTAATATCATTGTTTTTAATTCTTTACTTTGGTTTTAATCTTGTTTCTGGTGAAAGAGGGCTTTTTTCATATATTGAGAAAAAGGAGATTTTGTCCAACTTGAAAAATGAAGAATTAACCTTAGTTAGTAAAATAAAGGATATGGATCATAAAAATACACTATTAAGTACTAATTTAGATCTAGACTATATTGAGACTTTAATTAGAGAACGATTTCTATTTGGCAAAGAAGGAGAGACAATCTATATAATTAAAAACAATGACAACAAAAATTAGACATCCTGAAAAAGTAAACAAGCTTGTTAATCCAATTAAAAAAAAACCTGATTGGATCAGATCTAAGCTATCAAACAGTAAAGAATTTTTTTTAACGAAAACAATTGTTAACCAAAATAATCTAGTCACTGTGTGTCAGGAAGCTAATTGTCCAAATATCACTGAATGTTGGAGTAAAAGACATGCAACATTTATGATAATGGGTGACACTTGCACAAGAGCTTGTGCGTTTTGTGATGTAAAAACGGGTAAGCCTGAAAAATTAGATCCATTTGAACCTTACAAGATTTCAAATGCCGTAAGTAAATTAGATTTAAAACATGTTGTCATAACATCAGTTGATAGAGATGATTTAGATGATGGTGGCTCAAATCATTTTTATGAAGTAATAAATGCAACTCGTAAAAAAAATCCTAAAACATCAATAGAAGTTTTAACACCAGATTTCTTGAGAAAAGGTGATGCTTACAAAAAAATTTTAGAGGCAGATTTAGATGTGTTTAATCACAACATTGAAACGGTACCACGACTTTATTTAAAAGTAAGACCAGGTGCGAGATATTTTGGATCTTTAGAACTTTTAAAAAATGTTAAAAAAATTAATAAAAAAGTTTTTACTAAATCTGGTTTAATGGTTGGACTTGGTGAAGATAAAAATGAATTAATTCAAGTAATGGATGACTTAAGATCTGCCGATGTAGATTTTATTACTATAGGTCAATATTTACAACCTTCGCCAAAACATCATCCATTAAGCAGATATTATCACCCAGATGAATTTAAAGAGTTAGAAAATATTGCAAAATCAAAAGGATTTTTATTAGTGTCATCTTCACCCCTTACAAGATCGTCTTATCATGCAGATGAAGATTTTGCTAAACTCCAACAAAATAGATTAAAAAATAATTAATGCCTAAAGCCTCAGTAACAAGGCACATAGAAAGAGAAAAACAAAAGTTAATAGATTTTGTTTTAGACATTGAAAAATACCCAGAATTTATTCCTTTTTGTATTGACTCTAAAGTTTATGAGCGTGAAGATAAAAAAGATGAGCTAGCAATCATTGCAGATCTAACTATCGGCAGAAAACCTTTTGTAGATACTTATAAAAGTGATGTACGTTATGATAAAAAAAACGATTCTATAAATGTAACAAACATTGGTGGTCCCTTGAAACATTTGCAAAATAACTGGAAATTTACTCAAAAAAAAAATTATACTGAGGTTCAATTTGATGTTGATTTTGAAATTAAAAATAAGTTTTTAAATTTAATTATGGAAAAATCTTTCCAATTTGGTCTAAATAAAATAGCAGATGCTTTTCAAAAAAAAGCTGAAGATATTTTATAGAAAATTTATAATTTATTTATTTTTTTTGTGAATGTTTTATTAAAGGAATGTAGTGTTGGGGCTGCCTCATAGACATCATAAATTTATCTCTAACTATATTTGTAGGATAATTGGTATCTAGATTTGTTGTATCAACTTCTAGATGATTTATATTTTCACTTTCAGAAATCAAACACTCTTTTCTAGGAAACTTAAATGGATCAGGTCCAAAAATTCCACTTTTTCCATGAAAATTATTTTCTATATCTATAATATTTGAATAAACAAAAAATATATTATTTTCACCACCTCTTATTCTGAAATGATTCCAGTGATTTGGATCTGGACCAGTAGGTATAGGATAATTTTGTCTAACTTTTGTTCCTGAATGACCGTGGGTAAAAATACCTTCTTGAGCAGATGAGCATAATACTAAGTCACATCCATATAAACCTAAACATCTAGCGGACTCAGGAAATATTGCATCATACCCAATTAGCATTCCTATTCTTCCTATTTTAGTATCAAAGTACTTCCAATCATTTCCTTCAATTGCCCATTTACGATCATTATCATTAAGATGGATTTTTCTGTAAACACCAAGTATTCCTTCAGGTCCAATCAACATGGATGAATTAAAAAATTCTTTACCTTTATTTTCAGCAAATCCAAAACATATATATAAATTATTCATGTTTGAAAAATCTATTAATTTTTTGATGGCTGAGCTTTCAATTGATTGAGCGTTCTTCGAACCATTTAAATGTCCAGTTAAAGCAAGTTCTGGAAATACAATCAATTCAGATCCTTCTTTTTTTGCATTGACTGATAAATTAATAATTTTATTTAAATTATCCTCAATTTCATTGGTGCTATTTATTTGAGTAACCGTTATTTTTGATTTTTTTCCCTCAGGTAAAGGATTCAATCCATATAAACCAAAAAAGTCCATAGGGTTCCATAAGTATGGATTTGTAGGGAGATTCATATACATCTCTGGTCTTCTGTCATTAAAAACTTTTTGACCTAAAACTTCTCTGTTTCTTGCCCACTCTATATCAATCTCTGCATAACAAATGCCATCACCGCTATCTATAACAGAAGCAATACTGCCATCAGGATTAATTATACAGCTACCTCCTGAAAATTGAACTGTTCTCTCAAGACCCCATCTATTTCCTTCAATTAAATATGCTGAGTTTTCAAAAGCTCTACTTATCCAATATGGTCCAGGTGTTCTTTCTGATAACCAATTACTTATGTGAATAATAATATCAGCATCTTGCAATGCTACCAATCTAGCAGTTTCAATAAAATGAATATCCATGCATATTAAAATTGCTATTTTGCCAATTTTAGTATCGTAAACTAGATGTTCTTGACCAGGTGCAGACCATTTAGGCTCAGCAATATAAGAGTGACTTTTTCTGTGTTTACCTATTATTCCTTCAGGACCGATTAAAACAGCTGAATTATAATATAAATTTGTTTCCTTATCTACTTCCGGAAAACCAATTACAATATAACAATCATATTTTTTTGATATTTCATAAAATTTATCAGTTGTTGGTCCTGGTATACTTTCAACAAGAGGTTTAATTTCTTCTCTGTCTAAAAAACAATAACCAGTTGTACCCATTTCAGGTGTAACAATTAATTTCGATCCTGCTTTTGCAGCGTCTTCACAAAATTTTAATAGCGATGATATATTATATTCTTTTTTAAACTGTGTTGGCTCATACTGAATTGCTGCAGCTTTATATTTCATAATTTAAATTAATATAAATTTATTAAAAAAATATACTGCAAAAATTACAGTAAATTTTTTACTGAAACCTTTCATATATACAGCTTTTAATAAAACCTATTAGATTTAGCTTTAAAAACTTAAAAGGAGAAATATGAAAAAAATAGTAGTATTTATGCTTACTAGTTTTCTATTCATCTTTTCAAGTGTAAAGGCTGACACAATTAAGCTTGGAATACTTGAGGATGAGACAGGGAACTTTGCAATAGCTGTTGTACCTAAAATTCATGCTTACGAATTAGCAGTAAAAGAAATTAATGCTAATGGTGGTGTTTTGGGAAAAAAACTTGAAATAGTCAGATACGATACACAATCTGATAACAGACGTTTTCAAGAATTTGCCAGAAGATTAATTAAAAAAGATAAAGTAGATGTTGTTTTTGGAGCTTTTTCAAGTGCTTCAAGAGAGTCCATAAGAGGAATTATGGAAAAAAATAAAATGCTTTATTTTTACAACAATCAGTATGAAGGTGGAGTATGTAGCAAAACTACCTTTATGACAGGAGCAGTCCCTGAACAACAATTTAGTACTCTAGTTCCATGGATGATGGAAAAGTATGGAAAAAATGTTTATACAATCGCTGCTGATTACAACTTTGGTCAAATTTCTGCTGAATGGGTTAGACAAATTGTTAAAGAAAATGGTGGAACAATGGTTGGTGAAGAATTTATTCCATTAGATGTTTCTCAATACAGTCAAACAATTCAAAAGATTCAAAAAGCTAAACCTGATGTTTTAATGACTCTTTTAGTTGGAGCAAAACAAGCTTCATTTTATGAGCAACAAGCATCTGCAGGTTTAAAAATACCAATGGCAACTTCTATCAATGTTGGGCAAGCTTATGAGCATAAAAGATTTGCTCCGCCTGCATTAGAAAATATGTATGTAACAGTTAACTATATTGAAGAGGTCCATGATGTTATCAAATCTGGAGAATTTCACGATAAGAGTAAAGATTACGTGAAACGTTTTAGAGCATTATATCCAGATGAACCATATATAAACATGGAGTCTGCCAACGCATACAATGCAATATATATTTATGCAAAAGCAGTTGAAAAAGCTGGAACAACAGAAACTATGAAAGTAGTTGAGGCTTTAGAAAGTGGAATTTCTCAGGATGGTCCTTCTGGTGTAGTTACAATGGATCCAAAGAGTCACCATGGAAGTCATACTATTTTTCTTATTGAAGTTGGAAAAGGTCACAAAGTATCAATTCCAAAAATATGGAAAGATATAAAGCCTTATTGGTTGGGAGAGTCTGGATGTGATTTAGCTAACAAAGCTGATTACTCTCAGTATACTCCATCTAATCCTCCAAGTTAATTATACTAATAACCTAGCGGTAATTTTAAAAATTACCGCTGGGTTTTATATATTTTAATAGATGGTTTTTCTTTTTAATATTTTTTATCAATTCGGTGATTCATTAGCATTCTTGCTTTTGGCTGCAATAGGGTTAGCGGTCATCTTTGGTATGATGAAAATTATTAATCTTGCTCATGGTGAGTTTATAACTGTGGGTGCATATGGCACGGTAGTTTCTGGAAAAGTTTTCAACCTTCCGTTACCTATAGCAATGGTCCTTGGAGTTATTATCACTGTAATCTTTGGATTAATTTTAGAAAAATTAATTATAAGATATTTATACGGCAGACCATTAGACTCAGTCGTAGCAACATGGGGTATTAGCTTAATAGTTTCCCAATCTTTCTTAGTTATATTTGGTCCATCTTACGAAGGATTACAAACTCCAATGGGAAATTTCAAATTAGGAGAATTTTCTTATTCTGAATATCGTGTTTTTTTAATTATATTCGCATTACTAATATTAGTATTACTATACTATCTCTTTATGAAAACTAGCTTTGGTACACTGGCCAGAGCAACAATCGAAAATCCCAATATATCTTCCTCTATGGGTGTTAATGTACAAAACGTATACACTGTAACATTTGCTATTGGAGCTGGTTTAGCAGGTGTTACAGGTGCCTTGTATGCACCCACAATGACAATTGTTCCAAGTATAGGACAGGCATTTATAGTTAGCTCATTTATTACAGTAGTGACGGCAGGTGCAAGTCCTTTTGTCGGATTAGTTCCTGCTGCAGCATTTTTGGGTATGGTTCAAACCTCAGTAACTTTCTTTTACAAATCAACAATAGGTCTTATTGCAATACTTTGTGCTGTTATTTTAATTATAAGATATTTGCCCCAAGGTTTTAGTGGTCTAATTTTAAAAACGAGGTCTAAATAAAAATGATTTCTAATTATAAAAAAAAAAAATTTGAAATCATTGTTTTCTCAATTTTATTATTGTTACCAATTTTTATAGATAGTTATTACCTAGATAATATTTCTTATTTTATGTGTTGGACATTTATTTCTCTTGGTCTTGCTGTGATCTGGGGGATGGGTGGAATTTTAAGTTTTGGACAAACAGCTTTCTTTGGTTTAGCAGGATATGGTTTTTCAGTAATAAGTATTAACTTTTTAGGTATTGCAGGTGTAAGCATTTGGTCTGTTGTTTTATCGCTAATCATCACTGGCATCTTTGGTATGATTGTAGGATACTTCCTTTTTTATGGTGGTATTTACGATGTTTTCATTGGAATTGTTACACTAGCGATAACTCTTGTATTAGAAACTTTCATGCAGCAAACAGCTGGACCTGAATATGCAATTGGAAGTGCTAGATTGAACGGGTTTAATGGCATGCAAGGTATGCCTACTATTGGTTTTGAAAGTTTACAATTTGGGTTGCTAGAAGGAATAACTCAATATTATTTTATTCTATTACTTGCTATCATAATTTTAATTTCACTATATAAATTCAAACAATCGAAAATAGGTTTAGTATTTCTTGCATCTAAAGAAGATAGAGAAAGAGTCTCCAGTTTAGGTCACAATGTTCAAAAAACTCAATTGATAGCTTTTACTATTGCTTCATTATTAGCAGGAATAAGTGGCATTCTTTATACTAATTGGGGAGGATACATCACACCAGACTCAATGGGACTAGTATCGGCGGCTTTGCCAGTTGTATATGTTGCTGCAAGTGGGAAAAAAGATTTTTTCTCAGTATTTCTAGGATGCATATTTTTTGTATGGTTATCACAAACCTTAGCAATCAATGGAAAACAATTCGCAATTATTGTCATGGGTTTAATATTAGTAATTAGTACTAGGTTTTTTCCAGACGGAATTATTTTAATGTTGAAAAATAAATTAACAGAGAAAATAAAATGGCTGTAATTTTAAAAACACAATCTGTTACGAAAAAATTTGGAGGGTTTACCGCTGTTGAAAAAGTTTCATTGTCTGTAAGCCAAGGAGAGGTTAGGTTTATAATTGGTCCTAATGGAGCTGGGAAAAGTACTTTTTTTAAATTAATTATTGGTTATCACAATCCTGATGAGGGATCTATTATTTATAAGGATAAAAATATTGAAAAATTAAAACTGCATGAAAGAATTAATCTTGGAATGGGTGTCAAATTCCAAGCTCCTTCAATTTTTTCAGAATTGACAGTCTTACAAAATTTATCTTTAGCTAATAATCAAAAAAATGCATTAAATCTTAACGATTTATTAAATGATTTTTCTTTAGAGAAAGAAAAAAATAATCTTGCTGGTGATCTCTCTCATGGAAAAAAACAATGGCTTGATATTGCTTTATCTACCATATCAAAACCTGATTTAGTATTTTTAGACGAACCTACAGCAGGTTTATCGGTAGATGAAACAAGAGTTACAGGAGAAATTGTTAAAAATCTTAATAAACAAGGCATTACGTTTGTAGTTGTGGGTCATGATATGGATTTTGTTAAACAGACTGCAACTAAAGTTTCTGTACTCCATTTAGGTAAAATGTTTATTGAAGGAAGTGTTGACAAGGTTCTTTCTGACAAAGGTGTAAATGATGTTTATTTAGGTTTGAGTTAATGGAAAAAAATTCTTTATTAAAAATTGAAAACTTGTCATCTGGTTATGGCTCCACAATTATTGTTAATGATTTTTCATTCGAAGTTGAAGAAGGTCAAATATTGTCAATCACAGGAAGTAACGGCATGGGTAAGACCACTTTAATGAAAAGTATAATGGGATTAATCGATGCAAGAGTTGGCAAAGTATTCTTTAAAAACGAGGATATTACAGATGTTTCTCCTGATTATAGATCAAAACTAGGTATAGGTTATGTTCCTCAAGGACGTGAAATATTTAGTGCTTTGACTGTTGAGCAAAATATACTTTTACCAATTTATTCTCGAAAAAATTTAAAACTTAATGTTCAAGTAAAACTTCAGGAAATTTATAATTTATTTCCAATATTAAAGGAAAAAAAAGATGCAAATGGATCATCTTTGAGTGGAGGTCAACAGCAACAGCTTGCTATAG
The DNA here is from genome assembly GCA_902570835.1 of uncultured Pelagibacteraceae bacterium. Taxonomy (GTDB): domain Bacteria; phylum Pseudomonadota; class Alphaproteobacteria; order Pelagibacterales; family Pelagibacteraceae; genus Pelagibacter. The sequence continues at coordinate 31,958 of CACFZQ010000006.1, forward strand.
CTAGAGCTTTGATATTTGATCCAGATATAATTATCTTAGATGAGCCAGCTGAAGGTATTCAGCCTTCTATTGTTAAATTTATTGGATCAACTTTAATAAATCTATCCAAGAATTTAAAAAAAGCATTTATCGTTGTTGAACAGAATATTTCATTAATTAGTCAATTAAATTCTGATTGCTTATTAGTTGAAAAAGGAAAGTTATCCAAAAAAATTAAATCATCAGATTTAAATTCAATTGAAAAAGCAAGAAGTTTACTAAGTTTACATAAATAAATAACAAAGGAGAAAAAATGGACTGGCTAAAAGACTCAATAATGATGACAAAAGGTGTTGGCAAAAATAGTGATGGAGAAACACATCATCTGACAGAGAAAGTTCAAGGTACCTATCAATATACTATGGGACCTTACTCTGATCCTGTAATGAGTATTAAACCAGGTGATACAGTTGTTGTTGAGACAAGAGATGCATTTGAAGGTAAAATTCAGAAAGAAACTGATAAACCGTCTGAGAAATTAGAAATGCCTTTCCTAAATCCTCAAAATGGTCCTATAATGATTGAAGGAGCTGAGAAGGGTGATGCAATTGCTGTATATATCGACAAGATGGTTCCAAGAGGAGACAACCCTCTAGGAACTTGTTGCATGATTGAGGAATTTGGAGCTTTGACAGGTACAAGTTATACTGCAACATTAAACGATCCTTTACCTGAAAAAGTAAGAAAAATAAATTTGGATGAAAAACAAGTTTACTGGTCAGATAGAATAACCTTACCTTATAAACCTCACATTGGTACTTTGAGTTGTTCTCCAGAAATAGATTCTATAAATTCACTAACACCCGATAATCACGGGGGTAATATGGATTTGCCAGATATGGGCCCAGGTAGTATTACTTATTTACCAGTAAGAAGTCCAGGTGGTAGATTATTTATTGGTGATGCACACGCTTGTCAGGGTGATGGGGAAGTTTGTGGAGTTGCAGTTGAATATCCAACTACAACAACAATAAAGGTTGACTTAATTAAGAACTATACGATTGAATGGCCAAGATTAGAGACAGAAAATATGCTGATGGCTATAGGAAGCACTAGGCCTTTAGAAGATGCTACCAGAATAGCTTACAGAGAATTGGTGAGATGGTTGGCTAAAGACTTTAAATTCGATCAATGGGATATATACATGATACTTAGTCAGGTTGGAAAAGTAAGACTTGGGAATTTTGTTGATCCAAAATATACCGTAGGTGCAGGTATTGAAAAAAAATATTTGAAATAATTATGTAAAATGGGCCAAATTAATAGTGAAATAAATAAAGCTAATAAATTTGCAAATCTTCTTTCAAATGCCAGAAAAAATAATAAATTAATTGAGAGATTACCAAAAAGCATAATTACCAATGATAAATTAATTGAAAAAATAAGAATTAAAGCTGAGAATAGTCTTTGCTGGAATACAATTGGTTTTAAAGTGGGTGCAACTAATTCAAAAATAATTAGTAAGTTAAAGGCAAAACAACCCTTTTTTTCAAAAATTTTTAAAGAAAAATATTTTAAAAATAACTCAAAGTTAATATTATCAAAAAATCTACTAGGTATAGAGCTAGAAGTTGCATTCAAAATTGATACAAATGAAATTTTTAAATAAGTTAAAAGTTCACTCTCACATTTCCTAAAGATTCAATATTGCCCAAAAACTTATCACCTTTTTTGACAGGAACTATTGGTGTTGTAGTGCCAGTGGCA
>CACFZQ010000007.1:0-31532 GCA_902570835.1 uncultured Pelagibacteraceae bacterium
AGCCAAACAGTATAAATCAGCACATAAAACATAATTGTAAACAATAATAAAGCTGCTGAAACTGTATTTGCAAAATAATCTAAAGCAACAACAGAAAATATTGATAAAGCGATACCAAAAATCAAAGCTTGGTTTTTATTAACCTTCCCAGTTGGTATAGGTCTTAAACAAGTCCTTGTCATTAATGCATCTAAATCAGACTCGTACCACATGTTCAATGCACCGGCGGCACCTGCTCCAATAGAAACTAAAATTATTCCAATGATCGCATCTTTAGTTGGGATGATATTTGGAGCCATTAACAATCCAACTGCGCAAGTAAAAATTACAAGAGACATTACTCTTGGCTTCATGAGTTTGAATAACTCAGAAAAATTGAATACGTCTACTTGACTTAAATTTCTATTTTTTAACTTAGATTTAATCATTTAATACTAGACAAAAAATCTAAATACTTTTTATGTAGTAGATTTTTCTGCACTCTGTTCATCCTCAAACTTTGGTAATTCATCAAAAGTGTGAAAATTTGGCGGAGATGGCACTGTCCATTCTAAAGTTGTTGCACCCTCACCCCAAGGGTTTTGTGCAGCTGCTTTTTTCTTAGAAAATGCGTAAATTAAATTCGCAAAGAACACTACCAAGCCTATTACTGAAATATAAGATCCAATTGAAGAAATATAATTCCAACCAGCAAATGCATCTGGGTAATCAGCATATCTTCTAGGCATCCCAGCAAGACCTAAAAAGTGTTGTGGAAAGAAAACTAAGTTTACACCTATAAATGTTAACCAGAAGTGAAGTTGTCCCATCCACTCTGAGTACTCATACCCACTCATTTTTCCAAACCAGTAATAAAAACCAGCAAAGATTGCGAACACCGCTCCTAAAGATAATACATAGTGGAAGTGAGCTACAACATAATAAGTATCATGCATTGCTGTATCTACACCTGCATTTGCAAGAACTACACCTGTAACTCCACCAACTGTAAATAAAAATATAAACCCTAAAGCCCAAACCATTGGTGTCTTAAATGATATTGAACCACCCCACATAGTTGCTATCCAAGAAAATATTTTAATTCCCGTCGGGACGGCAATGATCATCGTCGCTGCTAAGAAATAAGCTTTAGTATCTGTGCTTAACCCAACTGTATACATGTGGTGAGCCCATACAACGAAACCAACTATTCCAATTGCTACCATTGCATATGCCATTCCTAAATATCCGAATACTGGTTTTCTAGAAAATGTTGAAACAATATGACTAATCATTCCAAAACCTGGTAAAATTAAAATGTATACTTCAGGATGACCAAAGAACCAGAATAAGTGTTGAAACAATACTGGATCTCCACCTGTTTGAGCATCAAAGAATGCAGTTCCAAAATTTCTATCCGTTAATAGCATTGTGATTGCACCTGCTAATACTGGAAGTGATAGAAGTAACAAGAACGCTGTAACTAAAATTGACCAAGCAAATAAAGGCATTTTATGCAGTGTCATGCCCGGGGTTCTCATATTTAAAATTGTAGTAATAAAGTTTACTGCTCCTAAAATTGAAGACGCTCCTGCTAAGTGTAAACTTAAAATTGCAAAGTCCATAGCTGGACCAGGCTGTCCTGCTGTAGATGATAAAGGAGGATAGATTGTCCATCCACCACCAACTCCCGTTTGACCTGGAGGGCCATCCATAAATATAGACATAATTAATAATATGAATGAAGTTGGTAACAACCAAAATGAAATGTTATTCATTCTTGGGAATGCCATATCGGGTGCACCAATCATAATTGGTACAAACCAATTTCCAAAACCACCAATCATTGCTGGCATAACCATAAAGAAGATCATGATTAAACCATGACCTGTAACTAAGACATTATATAAATGATAATTTCCACCTAAAATTCCATCACCTGGATGCATCAATTCCATTCTCATCAAAACCGAGAATGCAGTTCCGATCACACCTGCAACAATTGCAAATATAAGGTACATTGTACCGATATCTTTGTGATTAGTTGAATACGCCCAACGTTTCCAACCAGTTGGTGTATGATGATCGTCGTGCGATGCAGTTTGTGTATACATATTATTTACTCGCTAGTTTTTTAAATTGATCTTCTTCATTAATTTCTTTTGCAAATTTTATTTTAGCTCCAGTAAGCCATTCTTGATATTCCTCCTCAGAAACTACTCTTACTGTTATCGGCATAAAAGCATGTTTAATCCCACAAAGCTCAGAACACTGTCCATAATAAGTTCCAACCTCTTCTGCTTTAAACCATGTTTCATTTATTCTTCCAGGAACTGCATCTCTTTTAACTCCAAAAGAAGGTAAAGCCCAAGCATGTAAAACATCATTTGCAGTAATTAAAACTTTAACCACTTTATTTACTGGAACAACCAGTTCATTATCTACAGCTAATAATCTAGGCTGATTTTCTTTTAAGTCTTTATCTTCGATCATATAAGAGTCGAAAATAATATTTTCATCTGGATACTCATATCCCCAATACCATTGATACCCGATTGCCTTAACGGTTACATCTGCTTTTGGTATTGCGTCTTGTTTGTATAAAATTTTAAATGATGGAACTGCCATCACGATTAAAATTAAACATGGAATTAATGTCCATAATACTTCTACAGCAACATTGTGAGTTCTTTTAGAAGGGACTGGATTTGCTGATGCTCTAAATCTGATACATGCATAGACCATCAAAAATAAAACGAAAACACTTATCGCAATTATGATTGGTAGCAACAATTTGTCATGAAAATTTACGATATCTCTCATAGACTCGGATGCTGCTTTTTGAAAACCCAATTGCCAATCTTTTGGCTGGTTAGCAAACGCAACTGCAGGAGTTAAAATAGAAAGAGTTGTTAATAAAATTTTTTTCATTTTTTTAACCCTATATAGAACGTCTTCAAAAAAATTACACTTTAGTTTTCGCGACAAAATATCAATTTATAGCGTATTTTATGATCGATATAGCTGAAATTACTGCTGTTTCAGATCTCAATATATTCTCATTAATTTTCAATGGTTGAACTCCACTAAATTTTAGAATCTTAGCCCTTTCCTCCTCAGAGAAATCTCCTTCTGGACCTATAATTACACATGTCGGTTTATCTGTAACCTTCTTTAAATCTATTTTAGTATTTTTAGAATTTAGATCAGTAAAAATTAAATCAACTTTATTGTTATATAAAAAATCATCTAATGATTTAGGATCCTCAATATCTGGAACATTAATTCTATTTGATTGTTCTGATGCCTCAATAATTACTTTCTCTAATCGTTCTTTATTAATCTTACGAACAATTGTTCTATCAAATATTATTGGAATAAAATTTGTAACACCTAACTCAGTTGCTTTTTGAATCATAAAGTTAAAGTAATTTGATTTAATTGGAGAAAATGCGAGCCATAATTCTTTTGAATTTTCTTTCTGTCTCAATTGTTTTGTAACATTAAATTCAACAATACCTTTTGAGATATTTAAAATTTTTGCTTCCCATTCTCCACTACTATTAAATAATGAAAACAATTCATTTTCTTTAACTCTCATTACTTTATTTACGTAATGTGATTGAGATTTATCAAGTGTATCAATTAAATTATTAGATAAACTTTTAGAAAAATATAATCTAATGTTACTCATAATATTAAATTAGTTTATGAAAAATATTAAAGCAATAATTTTTGACGCTTACGGCACTTTATTCGATGTAAATTCAGCAGCAGAAAAATGTAAAGACAAAATTGGGGATAAGTGGGAGGCTTTTGCAAATTATTGGAGAACCACACAATTAGAATATACATGGCTTAGAAATTTAATGAAAAGACATAAAGATTTTTGGCAAATCACTGAAGACAGTTTGGATAAATCAATTAGAGTATTTAAAATAGATAATTCAATGAGGGATGAATTATTAGATCTCTATAAAATTCTCTCTCCTTTTGAGGAAGTTCCAAAAGTATTAAAATCTTTAAAAGAAAAAAATTTTAAACTAGCAATACTTTCCAATGGTACACCTTCGCTATTAAATGAATTAGTACGTAGTAATAATTTAAATAATTTATTTAATGATATTTTTTCAATAGAAGAAGTTGGTGTTTTTAAGCCTGACTCTAAAGTTTATGATATGCCAGTAAAAAAATATAAAATTGAAAAAAATGAAATTACTTTTTTAAGTGCAAATACATGGGATGTATCTGGTGGAGGAAACTATGGATACAATTCTATATGGGTAAATAGAAATAATAATATCTTTGATAAACTTGATTATTCACCACAAAATGAAATTAAAAACTTAAATGATCTACTTGATATAACTAAGTAGATAATTATATGAGCACTTATGAAATCAATTGAAGTATCCAAAATTATAGATCCTATTCCAGCTTCAGATGGTGCAGGAGTAAAATTAAAAAGAAGTATTGGTGTTGAACCAAATTACTTTGATCCTTTCTTAATGCTAGACGAATTTGGATCTGAAAATAGCGAAGACTATATTGCTGGTTTTCCCCCTCACCCACATCGAGGAATTGAAACAGTTACATATATGTTAGCAGGAGATTTTGAACACAAAGATAGCACTGGTGGTGAAGGAAGAATGACTGCAGGTGATGTTCAGTGGATGAAAACCGGAAGTGGTATTATCCATTCAGAGATGCCGGCAATGAAAGAAGGTAGACTTCATGGCTTTCAACTATGGATTAACATGCCTGCTAAACTAAAAATGAGTAAGCCTGAATACATTTATATTGATGCTGATAAAATGAGTGTTCATAAAGATGATGAGAAACAAGTAAAAGTTATTGCTGGTAAATTTGAAAATGCTGACGGACCTATAAAAGGTCATAATGTTGAGCCAGTTTATTTTGATGTAGAATTAAAAAAAGATAAAGAGTTTAATTTTAATATTCCATCAACTCATAATACATTTATTTACTTAATTGACGGCGAAATCGAAATTGGTAGTGGGAAACATGATAATGTTAAGGATAGTACTTTAATATTATTAACAAAAGGTGAAGAGCTTAAAGTAAAAGCAAAAACAGATGCTAAATTTCTTGTGATATCTGGAAAACCAATAAATGAAGAAATTGCAAGAGGTGGACCTTTTGTAATGAACACTAAAGCAGAAATCTTGCAAGCAGTTCAAGATTATCATAATGATACATTTGTAAAATAAATTATGAATTCAGTAATAATATCAAAAGCAGGTGGACCAGAAGTTTTAGAATATAAAGAACTTAAACTTGAAGAACCAAAAGCTGATGAAGTAACGATTAAAAATCATGCAATTGGTCTAAATTATATTGATACTTATCACAGATCAGGACTTTATCCATTAACTCTTCCCTCTCCAATTGGCTTAGAGGGAGCTGGAGAGATAACTAAAGTTGGCTCAGATGTAAAAGATTTTAAAGTTGGAGATAAAGTTGCATATTGTGCGGCTCCTCTTGGTGCTTATTCAGCTCATAGAAACTATCCAACTAAAAACTTAGTAAAAGTTCCAGACAGTGTTGATTTAGAAACTGCAGCAACATTAATGACAAAAGGAATAACTACTTTTTATCTTTTACATAAAACTTATCCTGTAAAATCTGGAGAAGATATTTTGTTCCATGCAGCAGCTGGTGGTGTTGGTCAAATTTTTGGACAATGGGCTAAAAGTTTAGGATGCAATGTAATTGGTACTGTTGGCTCAGATGATAAAGTAGAAAACGCAAAACAAAATGGTTACGACTATGTAATTAATTACAATAAAGATAGTTTTGCTGAAAAAGTAAAAGAGATCACAGATGGTAAAGGATTATCAGTTGTTTATGATGGTGTTGGAAAAAATACTTTTGATGGCTCTATTGAATGTTTAAAATTAAGAGGAATGTTGGTTTCTTTTGGAAATGCATCTGGACCTTTAGATCCTGTTAATGTTGCAAAATCAATTCAACCAAAAGGACTTTATTTAACAAGACCAAGCATTATGCAGTATACAACAACAAGAGAAGAGCTAGATGAAGCTGCTAACAAAGTTTTTGAAATGGCCTCAAGCGGAAAAGTAAAAGTAAAAATTTCTAAAAAATATTCTTTAAAAGATATTGCTCAAGCACATAAAGATTTAGAGTCTAGAGTTCTTACTGGGCCAGCAGTTATACTTCCCTAGCTCACGTCTACATCCATATCAGACATATGGAGTTTCAGTGCATTTGTTGAAATTTGAATTTCTCTTATAAAAAAAATAATTGATATAATCATTGATAAACAACATGAGCCAAAAATTACTCTCGCTGCAAATACTTCATCTAAATAAAGTGCAAAAACAGTAAGCATATTAAATAGGAAGCCAAATGAAGCAAATAAAATTGTCCATCTAAGAAGTGTTATCCTGCCACTTAAATTAATAAACTGTTTTTTCCATTCAGGAGGAATATGTTTTTCATAAACATGCTCATCATGAAGCTGACGAATTAAGATACTGAGAGAATGAAATCTGTTACTATAAACGCTCATGAGTAAAGGTATTGCTGGAAACATTAATGCTGTGACTGTGTAATCTATATTCATACGAATCAAATTGATTATGAAACTAGCCTTTGTTATTTACAAGTAAATTATGAACCAACTAAACTTATTTATTGAATTAACAAGACTAAAAAAACCAATTGGTTTCATGTTGTTATTTTGGCCGTGCATTTGGGGACTAACTTTGGTTTATGATTTTAATTCTTCTTTAAACAATTATATTTTTTTTGGATCACTTTTTTTAGCTGGTTCAATTTTAATGCGTTCGGCGGGTTGTATCGTTAATGATATTGTTGATAAAAATTTTGATAAGAAAGTTGAACGTACAAAAAATAGACCCATAGCTTCTGGCAAAGTATCCATTAAACTTGCTTTAATTTACTCATTTGTATTATGTGGGTTAGCATTTTTAGTGTTAATAAATTTTAACAAATTTACTATTTACATGGCACTCCTATCAATGCCATTGGCATTTACATATCCTTTAATGAAAAGAATTACTTATTGGCCACAATTATTTTTAGGAATTACTTTTAATTATGGCTTAGTTTTAGCTTGGACATCAATTTCAAATGAAGTTTCTTTGGTAGCTCTTGTCTTTTATTTTGGAGCCATATTTTGGACACTCGGTTACGACACAATCTATGGATTTCAAGATATTAAAGATGACGAAATAATAGGAGTAAAATCAACTTCAATAAAATTTAAAAATGATCCAAAAAAGTTTTTATTATTTTGCTATTTAGTATTTATCATTTCGTTAATATTTGTAGGAATAAATATGAATTTTGAATTATTTTATTTTATTTTTTTAATTATACCAACAGCACAACTTTTTATATTTCAAATTAAAAAATTAAATATTTCTAATACAAATGATTGTCTAACCAAGTTTAAAAGTAATAATTTATTAGGTTTGATTGTGCTAACAAATATTTTAATTGGAAAACTATTTTAGAAAATAAATGACAAAGATTGATATTTTTAAAAGACTGTACAAAAATTACACAAGTAAATTTTTAAAAAATATTATTTTAGCTGCACTTCTATCAGTCTTAGTTGCAGGAAGTACTTCGGCAACAGCATGGTTATTAGATCCTGCGATTGAAAAAATTTTTATAAATAAAGATCAGACATTAATTATTTTAATTCCTGTTGCTATCATATTAGCTTTTTCAACAAAAGGTATTTCACTTTATTTTGCAAAGTTAATTATGATTAATGTGGGTGAAGAAGTAAAAAAAATAATTCAAACGGATATGCTTAGATCATTCATCAAAGCAGATACAGAAACTATTGAGAGTAAACATTCAGGAAACTATGTTTCAAATTTAAATTTTGATGTTCAGCAAATAACAAGGATGTTATCAGAAGCATTTTTAAGTATGTTTAAAGATGGTTTATCGTTGATAGGTCTTTTAATAGTAATGTTTTATCAAAACTGGAAATTGTCACTAATTGCAATCATTATGATACCTTTAGCATCAATCACAGCAAAGGTTCTTGGGAAAAGAATGATCAAAGTTTCAACTCAAGCTCAAGAAAAATCAGCAGACTTAAATAGATATTTGATAGATTTGTTCAAAAATCATAAAATCATAAAAATATTTCAAAGAGAGAATTTTGAAAAATTAAGATCAGAAAAATTTGTTAACAATCTAAAAGAAAAATCTGCAAAAATTGCAACTGTGTATATTAGATCTGGTCCTGTAATGGAAATTTTAACAGGTGTTATGATTGCAATATTAATTTTTTATTCAGGTAAATTAATAATAAATGAAGAATTGGGAATAAATAATTTTTTTTCTTTTTTAGCAGCTATGATGTTGGCATATCAACCAGTTAAAACACTCACGAAAGTTAATGTTGCTATTAATCAAGGATTGGCTGCAGCTAAAAGAATTTTACCAATCATAGATATAAAAACCCAAATTGATACAAATGAAAGCAGTGATAATATCAGTTTGACTGAAGCTAATATAAAATTCAAAAATGTTAACTTCGCATATAGATCTAATTTTGAAAATAAAGTTTTGAAAAATATTTCTCCTGAATTTAAAGGAGGTAAAATGACAGCTTTAGTTGGACACAGCGGATCTGGAAAGTCAACTATTCTCAATATGATACCTAGAATATATTCCCCAATTGAAGGATCTATAGAAATAGACAATCAAGATATATCAAAGATTAATCTAAACTCATTAAGAAAAGAAATATCAATTGTAGATCAAAATACCACTCTTTTTGATGATACAGTACTCAATAACATCAGGTACGCAAAACCTGATGCTACCCTAGAGGAAGTCTATGAAGCTGCAAATAATGCTATGTGCAAAGACTTCATTGAAAATTTAGAAAATAAATATGAAACTATGATTGGAGAAAATGGAGTAAAATTATCAGGTGGAGAAAAACAGAGGTTGTCAATAGCTAGAGCTTTTTTAAAAAAAAGTAAAATAATTTTACTTGATGAGGCAACATCATCTTTGGACTCCGAGACAGAAGAAAAAATTCAGGAAGCATTAAGTAAGTTAGTGTTAAACAAGACTACTATTGTGATAGCTCACCGATTATCAACAATTCTTAACTCTGATAAAATATATGTTGTTGATGATGGTAGAATAATAGATTCTGGTAACCACAAAGATTTATTATTAAATTCAAGTGATTATAAGAATTTTTATGAGAGACAAATAAACCAAAACTAATGTATTTTATATACGGAATAGTAACAAACATTTTTTTTTTAATCTCACCTATAATCTTATTTTTTAGAATTTTACAAAAAAAAGAGGATATAAATAGATTTCAAGAGAAATATTGTATTTATTCAAAAAGAAATTTTCAAAAAACGATATGGTTTCACGCTGTAAGTGTTGGTGAATTAATGAGTATAATTCCAGTTATAAATAAACTTGAAAAAAATAAAAAAATAAAAAAAATAATTGTAACTTCATCTACGACTAGTTCAGCAAAAATATTCAAAAAACAAAAATTTAAAAAAACAATTCATAAGTTTTTTCCTCTAGATACTAACTTTTTAACTAAAAAATTTATCAATATTTGGAAACCCGAAGTAGCGATTTTTATAGATTCAGAAATTTGGCCAAACATGATTAAAAATTTAAATAAAAAGCAAATTCCAATAATTTTATTAAACGCAAGATTTACAAGGTCTAGCTTTAAGAAATGGTTAATTGTCAAAAGTTTTTCAAAAGAAATATTTAATAAGATCTCAATTGCTCTTCCTCAAAACACAGAAACAAAAAAATATCTTAAAATTCTTGGTATTAAAAAGATTATTACAGCAGGAAATATAAAATACTACGGTGAAAAAATTCTATTAAATAATAAAAACTCAAAATTATTTGAACAACTTAAAAAATTTAAAATTTTTTGTGCAGGTAGCACTCACAATACTGAAGAAATATTAATATCTAAATTACATATCGAATTAAAAAAAAAATTACCTAATTTAATTACAGTTATAATCCCACGACACATTAATCGATCAGAAAATATAATTAATGATTTAAATAAATTTAACCTTAATGTGGTAAAGCATTCCACAAAACAAAATATATCAAAAAAAACAGATATTTATTTGGTTGATACTTTTGGTGAAACCAAGAATTTTTATAATCTTTCTAACATTGCTTTCTTAGGAGGATCAATTGTAAACCATGGAGGACAAAATCCATTAGAGGCTGCTCGATTGGGTAATTATATTATTAATGGACCTAATATTGGTAATTTCACAGAAATATACAACTATTTAAAAATAAATAAAATATCATATACAACCTCAAAGGTTTTAAAAATGAAACATCTAGTTTTGTCAAAAATAAATAAAAAACTGCCAATCAGCAAAAGAAAAAAAATTTTTGATAATGGAAATAAAATTTTAGATATTAATGTAAGTATTATCGAAAAATATATTTGATGATTTTTAAGAAACCAAATTTTTGGCAAACAAAAAATTTTGTCTCTACTTTGCTATTTCCTTTAACATTAATTACTCTAAGTATTAATTTTTTAAAAAAATTTAGTTTCAAGAAACATTTCAAAATAAAAACAATCTGCATTGGAAATTTAAGTGCAGGGGGTACAGGAAAAACATCTTTGGCAGTAGAGTTAAATGAATTACTTAGAGATAAATTTAAAACGGTATTTATTAAAAAGAAATACTCAAATCAAAAAGATGAATATAATTTGCTTAAAAAAAGAGGTAAAATCATATCATCAAAAAATAGAACAGCTGCATTAAAGATAGCAGAAAAAAACTTTGATTTGGCTATTTTAGATGATGGTTTGCAACAAAAAAATATTGAGTATGATTTAAAAATTGTTTGTATTAATTCTTATGAAGGTTTTGGAAATAATTTTCTTTTACCAGCAGGTCCCTTGAGAGAAAATTTAAACGAATTGAAGTATTATAATATTGTTTTTCTTAATGGTTTTAAACAAAATCAAAAATTAAAAATCAAAATTAAAAAAATAAACAATAGTTTAAAAATTTTTGATGCAATATATGAACCTATCAATCTTAAAGAATATAATTTAAAGAATAGATTTTTATCTTTTTGCGGTATAGGAAATCCACATGAATTTGAAAATACACTTAAGAAATTTAAATTTAAAATAAAAGAAAAATTTATTTTTCCTGATCACTATGTCATATCAGACAAAATAATAAATAATATGAAGGATATTGCTAATAAAAATGATTTAAAAATAATTACTACAGAAAAAGATTTTTTAAGATTAACTAAAAAACAACAAAAGGGTATTAATTATTTAAAAGTTAAATTAAAAATTCAAAACATAAGTAAGTTAAAAAAATTTCTTACATCAAATATATGAAAAAAGTTAACCATTTAATTCAATTCATAATTATAAAATTTTTTTTTACCATATTTGAAATAATTGGATACAAAGCATCTTCAAATTTAGGATTTCTAATAGGTAAATATCTTGGGCCAATTTTTAGATCAAAAGAGTTAATTATAAATAATCTTGAAAAAGCCAATATTGATAAAAAAAATAACCTTAAAAAAATAGCTTCAAATGTTCTTGGAAATTACGGAAGAATATTTTCAGAATATGTACATTTAAAGAATTTTAAAAATGATAGTTTAAATAAATTCTTTTCTATAGAGGGACTAGAACATTTAAAAGATATTAAAGAAAGTGGTGAAAAAGTCGTTTTTGTTTCAGGTCATTTTAACAACTTTGAATTAATGGCTATGCAAATTGAAAAAGCAGGAGTTGATTGTGCTGCAATTTATCGGCCACTGAATAATCCTTATTTAAACTCAATTATGGAAAAAATTAGAATTAGAGATATTTGTAAAAATCAAATTAAAAAAGGAAGAGCTGGCACGAGAGAAATTATACGTTTTTTGTCAAAAGGTAAATCAATTGCTTTAATGATTGATCAAAGAGTACGGGAAGGAGAAAAGATAAATTTTTTTGGAAATCCCGCAACAACAACAACAATTCCAGCGCAATTAATAAAAAAATACGGTTGTAGTGTTGTACCAATTTACATTGAAAGAAAAAAATCACATCACTTTAAAATGTATGTTTCAAAACCTATTAAGATAAGTAGATCAAGAAGTATTCCTGAAATCACAAAACATCTAAATGATATTCTTGAAAAAATGATTTTAAAAAATATTGACCAGTGGATTTGGACTCACGATCGTTGGAAGGTATAATCAATTATTTTCTTTTTCTCGTTGTAATGAGGCCTCTTTATATGAGTAATACGCTTCTTGTTTATCCACATTCCAATAAGTTAAATTTTCTAACATAATTTTTTTACCAGAGATAGCACATATTACATGATCACCTGCTTCCAACACATTGAAGTTATTAGGTAGATATTTTAATTTAGCTAATTTATTTTTCATTTCTAAGATATATAAATAGTTATATGAAAATTGCAATTTTAGGTAGTGGAGGAAGAGAACATGCTCTTACGTTTTCAATATCTAAATCAAATAAAGTAAAAAGAATTTACTGTTTACCAGGTAATGCTGGAACATCCTCATTAGCTGAAAATATTTCTATAGATATAAATAATTTTGAAACAGTATATGAGTTTTTAAAAAAAAATAATATTGATTTTGTTGTTGTTGGTCCTGAAGATCAGCTTGTAAATGGAATTGTGGACTATTTGGAAAAGCTAAATATAAAAGTTTTCGGACCAAATAAAGTTGCCTCACAACTAGAAGGTTCAAAAATTTTTACAAAAAATCTATGCAAAAAATATAACATACCAACAGCAGAATTTGGTATTTTTAAAAATGCTGAAGAATCTTATGATTATATTGATAGTGCAAAGCACCCGTTAGTAATTAAAGCTGATAATTTAGCTGCTGGTAAAGGTGTTTATATTTGTAGAGAAAAAAAAGAATCATATTTAGCGGTAAAAGAGATATTTGACGGTAAGTTCGGCATTGCAAAAAATATTCTGTTTGAAGAATTTTTAGAAGGTGAAGAAATGAGCTATTTCATAGTTAGTGATGGAAAAACATTCAAATATTTTGGATCGGCTCAAGACCATAAGAGAGTTGGAGAAGGAGACAAAGGTAAAAATACTGGGGGGATGGGTGCATACTCACCATCAAGATTATTTAATAAAGAATTAGAGCGAAAAATTTTAGAAAAAATAATAAAACCAACATTAAAGGGTATAAATGATTTAGGAACAAAATATAAAGGTTTTCTATATGCTGGATTGATGATTGTTAAAGATGAACCATTTTTAATTGAATACAATGTAAGGATGGGTGACCCCGAGTGCCAAACAATTCTGCCAACTTTAGACACTGATATCATTAAAATTTTTCAATCATGTATTAATGAAAAACTCGATGAAATAGAAATAAAATGGATAAATAAAAAAAGTCTGTGTGTCGTATTATGCTCAAATGGTTATCCAGACAAATACGAAAAAAATTTAATTATAGATAATTTTGAGAAGTTAAATCTAGACGAAAATAATTATTTATTTCATGCAGGAACAGAAATGAAGAACAATAAGATTTATGCTGTTGGAGGTAGAGTATTAAATTTCATATCACTTTCAAACACATACAATGAAGCCAAAAAAAATATCCACAAAAACTTAGAAAAATTGAACTGGAAAAAAGGTTTTTTTAGAAAAGATATTGGATACAAAGTCATTAATAAATGAGAATTATTGGTGGTAATTTTAAAGGTAAAAAAATCCTTGAACCTAAAGATAAAGAAACAAGGCCTTTAAAAGATTTAACAAAAGAATCTATTTTTAATATTATTAATCATTCAAATAAATTTTCCATAGAGCTTGAAAAATCCTATGTCTTAGATTTATTTTCTGGAACAGGATCTTTTGGTTTAGAATGTTTATCAAGAAAAGCAAAGCACGTATGTTTTGTAGAAAATTATGTAGGAATATTACCAATCTTAAAAAAAAATTTATCGAATTTAAAAACAGTCAAAAATTATTCAATTATTGAAAAGAATATTTTAATTGAAATTGATTTTTTAGAAAAAAAAGAAAAGTTTGATATTATTTTTTTAGATCCTCCATACAAAGAAAAAGAAATTCATACTATTTTAAATAATCTTTATAAATTCAAAACTCTCAAACCACATGGAATAATAATTATTCATAGACATAAAAAAGAACGGGATAATTTTCCATACAAATTTAAAATTATTGAAGAAAAAAAATATGGAATTTCTAAGATAATATTTGGAAAATTTATTTAGGTTAAAATTTTCTTTGTTTCTGTTTTAATTAACTCTACAGCTGGTTGATCAAAAGGATTAATTTTAAGAGCTCTTCCCAATAAGATTGTTTCTAAAATAAAGAAAGTAAATAGCTCACCTAGAGTATTTTCATCTCTTTTCAGAATCTCAAAACTCCTAAAAGGTATTTTCTTATTTTTAAAAACATTTTCTGTAGCTTGTTTTTGAGCATAAACGATATGATCAATATCTTTATTTTTTAAATAACTTTGCATTTGTAAAATTTGACCATTATTTATTTTTAGAGAATTTTTTTCTTTAACATAAAAAAATGTAAAAAAATTATTCTTAAAACCATCTAAATATAATTGCATAACACTATGATTATCTTTAGGCATATTTGAAACAATAGGCAGAATACCAAGACCTTTTTTACCTAAACTTTCAGCTACTAATTGTTGATACCAATTAAATAAATTAGAGGATTTTTCATCATAATTTATGATTATCGAATTAAATTTTTTTCTTTTTGCAAAGTAAAGAATTTGATCAACATTATTAACTAAAGAATTTAAATAATTTTTATTTTTGATTAAATTATTTAATTGTTTAAATTTACGTGAGTCTAAATCCATCAATTCTGCTGGCAACATTCCTACTTCTGATAAAACAGAATATCTTCCTCCTATGAAATTATTATGATGAATTATCTCTGATTTAAATTTTTCAGCTAAAGTATGAAGATAATTTTTTTTATTTTCAGTAATAAAAATGTTTTTATTTTTTTTTTGAACAAAAATATTAGTATTAACAATTGTTTCAGTGGTATTACCAGATTTAGATATTATCAAATTTAAATATCTTTGTTTTTTGTTTTTTTTGATATGTGATTTTAAATTATCTAAAAATTCAAATTTTTTTTTTATTTTATGTTCTAAAAAATCATAAATTGCTTGGGTTCCTAATGAAGATCCTCCCATGCCTATAACTCTATAATTAATAAAATTTTTAAATTTAGAAATTGTCTTTTTATTAAAATTATTTTTGTATTCTTTTTTTAATGATTTAATTATGAAATTTTCTTCATTAAGAAGAGTTGTCAATTTTTTTTTTAAATTTTTGTTTAACTTTTTTTTCTTAAAAAGCTTTAGTTTAATATTTTTTGTGAGCATTATTTATTTTTAATTTTGCTCAAAATAGATCCTTCTAGATCGCTGTTGGATGCTTCTTGATCGGTATTTCCATTATTGTCTGAAATTAAATTTTTAATATTATTCTCCTGTTTTTGGCTAGTATCTTCATTTTGATTAGGAATAGGAAGCTCATTAAATTCTGGAGGCATTACAAGTGGAGATTTTTTTTCTACCAAAAACTCGTCGCTGCTATTCTTTTTGGGATTTTTAAATGCTTTTTTTGCTGTATTGCACCCGGATAGAATAATTAATGCTATCCCTAAAATAATTAGTAAGTTAAATTTTTTCATTATTTGTCGCTTCAGGTTTGTTAATAATTTCAAATATTATCATTAAAATTATACCTATAGTTATAAATATATCTGATACATTAAAAATAAACCAATGAAAATTTCCAACGTGAAAATCTATAAAATCTGGTACAGCTTTATAAATTATTCTATCAAAAAAATTTCCTAAAGCACCACCTAGCACTAATAATAGTGCGTATTTTCTTAAAGGATCACTTTTTCTTATCATAAAAATAATAAAAATAATCACTATAAATATTAAAAAAGTTAGAAAATTATATAAATAATCCTCATTAAATGAAAATAGTCCGAAAGCTATTCCTTCGTTCCAAATTAAATGAATGTTCAAAAATTTTGATGAATATATTTCAGAATTAAAATTAAGTTTATCCTGATGAATTACAAATAGTTTTGATATTCTGTCTAAAAAAAAAATAATTAAAATTAAAATCGTTTCTAAATAATAATTTTTAGATATTTTATTTAAAGACATTAAGAATTTTGAGGACAATTAGATCTGGCACATCCTTTTTCGTTTATTTTCCAACACATGGAGCATTTTGTTCCTTTTGCTTTTTCTGTAACAACATTTGCATCAATATTATTTTCATAATTAACCTCAGCTTTAGAAGTTATACAAAGCTCCGAAAAATCAATATCTTTTGTGATACTTTCAAGATTTTTATCTAAATGAATTTTAATCTCAGCTTCTAAACTTGATCCTATTACTTTGGCTGCTCTTTTTTCCTCTATACTTACATTGCATAAATTTCTAATTTTAATTAACTCAATCCATTTCTGATTTAATTTTTCATTATGAAAATTTTTTGGAAAAATTAAAAAGTTTTCTAAATGAATACTTTTTTGGTTTTTAAATAATAATTGATAAATTTCTTCAGTTGTGAAAGACAATATTGGAGCAAACCATCTAAGCAGAGAGTTTAAAATTATATTCAACAATAAAATAGTTGATTTTCGCTTTGTGTCATCTAAAGAGTCACAATATAAAGTATCTTTTCTTATATCAAAATAAAAAGCTGACAAATCTATAGTGCAAAAATTTAATAATTCTTTATACAAATTGTGAAAATCATAATTCTCAAAATATTTTTTGAAATTATTATTTAAAGAATTCAATTTGTGTAACATGTACTGCTCTAAATCAGGTAAATCATTTAAATCTACTTTTTCAAGATCAATTATTTCAAAATTATCATTAAGATTTCCTAATAAATATCTAAATGTATTTCTAATCTTCCTATATGAATCAGCGTGTTGATCTAAAATTGAATAATCTATTCTTAAATCCTCTGAATAATTTGATGATGCTACCCAAATTCTTAAAATATCTGCTCCGTATTTTTTTAAAATATCTTCTGGAGCAATCACATTACCCAATGATTTAGACATTTTTAAACCTTTTCCATCTACAACAAAACCGTGAGATAAAATTGAGTCAAAAGGAGCTCTACCTCTAGTTCCACATGACTCTAATAATGATGAATGAAACCACCCTCTATGTTGATCTGAACCTTCTAAATACATTGAAGCTGGCCATTTAAGATCATTTCTTTTCTCTAATACAAATGAGTGAGTTGAGCCACTATCAAACCAAACTTCAACAATATCACTTAATTTATCATAATCTTGGGCTTTATATTTATCGCCTAAAAATCTTCGAGGATCGTCTGAAAACCAACAATCAGATCCCTCTTTTTCATAAATTGATGCAATATTTTCATTAACTTCATCATCAACTAAAATTTCTTTAGTTTCTTTATTAACAAAAATAGGTAGAGGCACACCCCATACCCTTTGTCTAGAAACACACCAATCAGGTCTAGTTTCGATCATAGATTTTAATCTTTCTTTTCCCTTGCTTGGATAAAATGTTGTATCATCTATGGCTTTTAAAGCTTTATCTCTTAATTTATGACTTTCCATAGAAATAAACCACTGAGGTGTTGCTCTATGAACCAATGGTGCTTTTGATCTCCAAGAATGAGGATAAGAATGAACTAGTTCACCATTTGATAATAAATTTTTTTGATCTTTAAGTTTTTCAATTACTATTGGGTTAGCTTTAAAAATATGGATACCTTCAAATAATTTTACATTATTTGTATATTTCCCATCACCATCAACTGTCTCTATTGCTTTTATTCCATTATTCAAACATAAATTAAAATCATCTGGCCCATGACTTGGCGCACAATGAACTATTCCTGTACCCTGCTCTGTCGTCACAAATCTTGCCTCTAACATTGGGATTTCAGTTTCATAACCTAAGTTTAAAAAAGGATGGTTGCAAATAGTATCTTTAAACTCTTTTCCCTTAAACTTTTTAATCTCATTATAATTCTTAATTCCACATTCTTTTATGAATGATTCAAGTAAAGCTTGTGCAACAACTATTTTTCTGTTTTGAAAATCCCCCTCATCATTAACTTGCAATAGAACATATTCTAATGCTTCGTTGTAGGCTAATGCTTTATTAGCAGGAATTGTCCATGGTGTAGTTGTCCAAATTATAATTTCACTTTTTTCTAATTCTTTAATTTTAGACGACCTAACTGAAAACGATGTATATATAGTATCTGACTTGCGGTCTTGGTATTCTACTTCTGCATCAGCAAGAGCAGTTTTTTCAACAGTTGACCATAAAACTGGTTTATATCCTCTGTATAAACTTCCTTCTTTAAGAAATTTTCCAAGTTCTCTTACTATCTGAGCCTCTGCATCAAAACTCATTGTAGAATAATAATTTTCCCAATCACCAACTACACCCAATCTCTTGAATTGACCTTTGTGAATTTCAATCCATTTTTCTGCAAAAGATCTACACTCTTTTCTAAACTCAACTATAGGGACATCATTTTTATTTTTTTTATTTTTTTTATATTCCTCTTCTATTTTCCATTCGATTGGTAAACCATGACAATCCCATCCAGGTACATAGATTGAGTCTTTACCATCCATTTGATGAAATTTTACAATTATGTCTTTTAAAATTTTATTTAATGCTGTCCCCATATGAATATTACCGTTTGCATATGGAGGGCCATCATGTAAGACAAATTTTTCTTTACCTTTGCTTGATTTTCTTAATTCATCATAAAGGTTTATTTTTTGCCAATAATTTAGAATTTCTGGTTCTCTAGTTGGCAGGTTCGCCTTCATTGAGAAAGCTGTTTTAGGTAGATTTATATCAGGTTTGCTCATTTAGTTTTTTTTGCAATATTTAAATCAGATTTAATTTGTCTTTTAAGTTGATCAACATTCTTAAATTTTTTTTCTTTTCTTATAAACTTTAAAAACTGCACTGATAAAAGCTTATTATAAAGATTTCCAGAAAAATTAAACAAATGTACCTCAAGTAAGATTTTTTTTTGATTAAATGTGGGTCTATAGCCAAGATTTGCTATACCACTCAATTTTTTTTGATTTTTTTTCCTTAGTACTTTTACTGAATAAACTCCGGGCTGTGCTAAGACATAATCCTTAATATCTATATTGCATGTTGGAAAACCAATTTTTTTTCCAACTTGTCTGCCCTTTTGAACTATTCCATCAATGGTCCATTCTCTTCCTAAAAATTTATTAGCCATATTTAAATTACCTTTTTTTAGCAAGTTTCTTATTATCGTTGAAGATACTATTTTTTTACTTTTTAAAAGTGGCTTTGGTTTAATAACTTTATAATTATAATTTTTTTCATTTTGTATAAGTAATTTAACATCACCTTCTCTTTTATTTCCAAATCTAAAATTATTACTTACAAATATAAACTTACAATTGAGTTTTTTATATAAAATTTCTTTTATAAATTCGATTGATTTTATTTTAGAAAAATTTTTATCAAATTTTTTTGTAATTATAAAATCTATGTTTAATTCTTTAAGTAATTCTAATTTTTGATTTACAGACGAAATTTTAAAATTCTTCAATGAATTGTTAAAATACATCTTGGGCATAGGATCAAAATTAATCACACCAATTTTTGAATTATATTTTTTTTTATATGATAGAGCTAATTTAAATAATTTTTGATGTCCTAAATGAAGACCATCAAAATTTCCAATTAATATAATTGAATTTTTATGGTGATTATCAATATTGAAATTTTTATATAACTTTACCATTTTAATTCTGTTTGAGTAAAATTAACGATAGCTTCATACTCTTTTGAAACTTCAGTAACTCCTTTGTTCTGTATTTCTTCTTTATGAATTCCATTACAAACCAACAAGGAATGGTAATTTAATAAGTTAGCACCCTTTATATCTGTATTTAAATTATCACCAATTGCCAAAACTTTTTTGCCAATATTGTCTATAGACTGATTATAAACCTCCGCATGAGGTTTACCAAAATAAATTACTTCTCCACCCATTTTTTCAAAAACCATAGCAACTGAACCTGCACACAACTCTCTTATATTTCCTCGATCAACAATTAAATCAGGGTTAGTACAAATCATTTTTTTTGTTGTGTGTTTTTCAAATAAGTTTTTGTAATAACTTAAATCATCCTCATGGTCATCGAACAAACCTGTGCAAAGTAAATATTCACTCTTATTTAGTTCAGTTGATTTATTATATTTAAATTCATTGAACAAATCAAAATCTCTGGGAGGACCTATGTGGAAAAAATTCTTTGATTTAAAAGATTTTTTTAAAAAATTTAATGCAGCCTCACCCGAGGTAAAAACATGCTCTCTCAAATCTTCACTCATACCCATTTTTTCTAAGAATTTATTTACTGTAGTGTTTGGTCTTGGAGCATTGGTTAAAAGAACAAAACTTTTATTTTTTTTCTTTAGCTCATTTAGAGTTGCTATTGCCGCGTTATGTAATTTGATACCATTATGAATGACCCCCCATAAATCTATGTAAAATAGGTCATAATTATCAGCAATTGATTGAAGGCCGTCTAGGTCTAAATTTTTAGTCATTATTTTACCTATAAACCATAATATTTAGATTTTCCTAGCATAATTACTCTGAAAAGATTCTCTTATCTTGAAATAGGCTACGAAATATCTATATGAAGCTCATATTTATAAAGAATTATAAAGGAGAATTATGAAGTTTAAACCGTTACATGACCGAGTATTAATCGAAGTTTTAGACAGTAGTGAAAAAACTGCTGGTGGAATAATTATACCAGATACAGCTCAAGAAAAGCCTCAAGAGGGAAAAGTTGTTGCTGTTGGTGGTGGAGCTAAAACAGAAGATGGAAAAACAATTCCAATGGATGTTAAAGTTGGAGACAAAGTTTTATTTGGCAAATGGTCAGGGACTGAAGTGAAAATAGATGGCAAAGAATATAGCATAATGAAAGAGTCTGACATTATGGGTATTTCAAGTAAGTAATTTAATTTAAAGGAGAAAACAAAATGGCAAAAGTTGTTAAATTTGATGCTGAAGCAAGAGCAGCTATGATTAGAGGAGTAAATATCTTAGCTGATACTGTTAAAGTAACTTTAGGTCCTAAAGGAAGAAACGTAGTAATGGATAAATCTTATGGTGCACCTAGAATTACTAAAGATGGTGTTTCTGTTGCAAAAGAAATTGATCTTGAAGATAAGTTTGAAAACATGGGTGCGCAGATGGTTAAAGAGGTTGCTAGCAAAACAAATGATGAAGCTGGTGATGGTACAACTACCGCAACTATTCTTGCACAAGCAATTGTTAGAGAAGGTGTTAAATACGTAACTGCTGGCATGAATCCTATGGATGTTAAAAGAGGAATTGATGCAGCGGTTGAAGTTGTAAAAGAAAACTTGGTAGCATCTGCTAAAAAAGTAAAAGACAGTGATGAAATTGCACAAGTTGGAACTATTTCTGCAAACGGTGATAAAGAAATTGGAACAATGATTGCAAAAGCAATGCAAAAAGTTGGAAACGAAGGTGTAATCACAGTTGAAGAAAATAAAGGAATTGAAACTGAACTAGACGTTGTTGAAGGTATGCAATTCGACAGAGGTTATTTATCACCATACTTCATTACTAATAGTGATAAAATGACTACTGAGTTAGATAACCCTTTCATTCTTTTACATGAAAAAAAATTAACAAACCTACAACCAATGGTTCCACTTTTAGAGGCTGTTGTTCAAGCAGGTAGACCATTAATGATTATTTCTGAGGATGTTGAAGGTGAAGCTTTAGCAACTTTAGTTGTAAACAAATTAAGAGGTGGTCTAAAAGTAGTTGCTGTAAAAGCACCTGGTTTTGGAGACAGAAGAAAAGCAATGCTTGAAGATATTGCTATCTTAACTGGAGGTCAGGTTATTTCTGAAGATTTAGGAATTAAACTTGAGAATGTTAAACTTGATGACCTAGGTTCATGTAAGAAAGTTAAAGTAGATAAAGATAACAGTACCATTGTTAATGGAAGTGGTAAAAAATCTGATATCGAAGGAAGATGTGCTTCAATTAAACAACAAATTGACGAAACGACTTCTGACTATGACAGAGAGAAACTTCAAGAAAGACTTGCAAAACTAGCTGGTGGAGTTGCTGTAATCAAAGTTGGTGGTGCAACTGAAGTTGAAGTTAAAGAAAGAAAAGATAGAGTTGAAGATGCATTGAACGCAACAAGAGCCGCAGTTGAAGAAGGTATTGTAACTGGTGGTGGTTGTGCATTACTTTATGCTGCTCAAGACCTTAATAAAGTTAAAGCAAAAGGTGATGATCAGAAAGCAGGTGTAGAGCTTGTTAGAAAAGCACTTGAAGCTCCAATCAGACAAATTACTAAAAATGCTGGTGTAGACGGTTCAGTGGTTGTTGGTAAATTGTTAGAGCAAAATAAAAAAACACATGGATATGACGCACAAAACGAAGAATATTGCGATATGTTTGCTAAAGGTATCATAGACCCTGTTAAAGTTGTAAGAACTGCTCTACAAGATGCTGCTTCAATATCTGGACTATTAGTAACTACAGAAGCAATGATTGCTGACAAGCCTGAGGAAAAAGATGCTGCTGGTGGCGGAATGCCTGGTGGTATGCCTGGTGGTATGGGCGGCATGGGTGGAATGGGTGGAATGGGAATGTAATTCCCCTACTCTAAAACTAAATTTTAAAAGGCCATCACATGATGGCCTTTTTTTTATGTAAATTTTAATTATGTCAAAAAGATACAGTGGAAAGTCATTTAAAGATTCGAGTGTAAAAAAGAAACCTAAATTAAGTTTTAAAGAAAAAAGGAAATTTAAAAAAGATAAACAAAAAAAGCCTAATTAACCATAGGTTATTTAAATTAATCAAGCCAGTCATGAGTTTTTTTAAGTTTTAATATCAAATTAAATATGTATAAGAGCCACAATTTATGAGCAATAATATAAGAAACATCACAATCATAGCCCATGTAGATCATGGCAAAACTACTTTAATTGATAATTTAATGAAACAAAGTGGATCATTTAGAGAAAATGAGGTTGTTGATGAAAGGTTAATGGACTCAGGAGAGCTTGAGAAAGAAAGAGGTATAACAATTCTTGCAAAACCTGCATCAATAAACTGGAATAATTCAAGAATAAATATCATTGATACACCTGGCCACAGAGATTTTGCAGCAGAAGTTGAAAGAGTTTTAAGTATGGCTGATGGAGCTCTTTTGTTAATTGACTCTGCAGAAGGAGTAATGCCTCAAACAAAATTTGTGTTATCGAAAGCATTAAAACAAGGTTTAAAACCAATTGTGGTTATCAATAAATTAGATAAAGCGGATCAAAGAGCTAATGAAGTTTTAGATGAAACTTTTGATTTGTTTGTAAGTTTAGATGCAAATGAAGAGCAATTAGATTTTCCTGTTCTGTATGCAAGTGGAAGATCTGGATGGGCAGATCATGAGGTAGATGGGCCAAGAGAAAACTTAAATCCTTTGTTAGACCTAATAGTAGAACACGTTAAGCCAGCTAATTTAGATAAAACTAAACCTTTTGCAATGCTATCAACATTGCTTTATTCAGACAGTTTTTTAGGAAGAAGCTTAATAGGTAGAATTGCTCAAGGTACCGCTAAAGCTAATCAACCAATCAAAGCTATTAATTTGAACGGTGAAAAAGTTGATGAAGGAAAATTAACTAAAATTTTTAGATACGAAGGAACTAAAAAAGTACCAATTGAAGTTGGAGAGGCAGGAGATATTGTTGTTGTAGCAGGATTAGAAAAAGCCAATGTTGCTGATACAATTTGTAATTTGGAAGTAAATGATCCTATACCAGCGACTCCAATTGACCCTCCAACAATGTCGATTACAATAACTGTTAATACTTCTCCATTAGCAGGTACAGAAGGTAAAAAGCTTACAAGTACACAAATTAGGGAAAGACTAGTTCAAGAGGCACAAAACAATGTTGGAATTACTTTTTCAGAAAATGAGGTGAAAGATGCATTTGTAGTTAGTGGACGAGGTGAATTAATGTTGGAAATACTTCTTACTCAAATGAGAAGAGAAGGTTTTGAAATGACTGTAAGTCCACCAAAAGTTTTATATAAAACTGATAATCAAGGAAACAAACTTGAACCAATTGAAGAAATTACTATGGATTTAGATGAAGAACACTCTTCAAAAGTAATCGACTCGATGAACAGAAGAAAAGGTAAATTAATTGAACTAAAAGATACTGGAACAAATAAGAAAAGATTGATATTTCATGCACCTACGAGAGGGTTGATGGGATACACAAGTAGATTTCTAACACTGACCAAAGGTGAAGGTGTAATTAATAGAATATTCCACGAATACGGTCTTTTTGAAGGTGAAATGGAAGGCAGAAGAAATGGTGCATTAATTGCAATGGAACAAGGAAAAGCAGTAGCTTTTGCAATCTTTAACCTTCAAGCAAGAGGAGAAATGTTTGTTACTCATAATGATCCTGTTTATCCAGGTATGATTGTTGGATTATCACCAAAACCAGGTGACATGATTATAAATGTCATGAAAGGAAAAAAATTAACAAATATGAGAACACAAGGAACAGACGAAAACGTAGTTCTTACTCCTGTTAGAAAAATGTCAATAGCTGAACAACTAAGTATGCTTAACAGTGATGAAGCATTAGAGATTACACCTGAGTCTTGTAGATTGAGAAAAGCAATTCTTGATCCTCATGAAAGAAAAAGAAGTGAGAAAACTAGCGCAGCTGCTTAGTTAAATATTTTTCCAACTAAAAATAATCCTAAAGCTACGCAGGGTCCAATTCCAAAAGCAAAGATAAGAGTACCTGCTCCAACGGTCCCTCCTAAATACCAACCAATAATTACAACTGTAATTTCCAAAAAAGCTCTTACCAATGCTATAGGTAAATTTGTTGTTTTTGTTAATCCTGTCATTAAACCGTCTCGTGGACCTGGACCAAGATTGGCAACTAAATAAATACCACTACCAAGTCCTACTAAAATTACTGCAAGAACTGCTAACAAGTACTTTGTGAAAAGAGATGAAGGTGGTTGGAAATAACTTAGAGTAAAATCAATCATACCAGCAATCACAATGATGTTAAATATTGTTCCAAGACCTGGTTTTTGTTTTAAAAAAATCCAAAAAAAAAGTACTCCTACACTTACAAAAAAAGTTGCTGCGCCAATGGATAAACTAGAGTTGAGTGAAATTCCTTCAGCTAGTACTGACCAGGGTGAGTTTCCAGTTGTTGATAAAATTAACAAACCTTCTCCCAAACCAAAAATTATTAAACCAAAAATTAAAAAAAATGATGTTGAAAATTTTGGCTTGAAGTTCAAACTTTCGTTTGAGCTCCAGTTTACTTTTGGAATATTTTTTATAGAAAGGAACATTAAATATTGATACTTTTAGATTAATTTTTATTTATATTATTATCATGAAAAAATTTTATTTTATTCTTATATTATTTTTAATTACTTTTAACTCAAACGCACATGTTGGTCATTATAATAACTTCAAGAAAATTGAACTTGAAATCTTAAGAAATAATGAAGTTATAGGATATAATAATTATTCTTTTTCTAGGAAAGACAATCAAACAACTGTAAATAATAAATATAAATTTACAGTAAAACTACTTGGAGCAACTATTTTTGAAGTAGAAGGTTTTGGAGAAGAAAAATATTTAGGAGATAATTTAATTACCTTTAAATCTAAAACACGTCAGAATAAAAAAGAAAAATTTGTAAATTTAATATTAAATAATCAAACTAATAAATTTGATATTCAAGGATCTTCTTTTTCTGGTGAAGCTTCTTTGAAAAATACAATTGGAAATTGGTGGAGCCATAAATTGTTACAGTCAGATAGCCAAATTAGCCCTATTTCTGGAAGTATAAAAGAACAACTGGTTACATTTATTGGTAAAGAAACAATCACAATCAATGGGAAGGAATTTGATACTGATCATTTTAAACTCACCTCTAAAGATATTACACTTCCAGAAGATAAAAGATTAAATTTTGATATATGGCTTGATAAAAAAACTTCAGTGATAGTTAAAGTTACCTATGAAAGAATGGGAAGTTGGGAGTATAGAATTAAAAATATTGAGTAATTTTATCTATTTATTTTCCTAAAAAGATCGTTAGCACTTATCCATCCCGCTTCTAGCCTAGGTCCAACAAACCAATCAGCACAAACTCCTAAATTAATTTTTGAATCCCAATAACTTTTAATTTTTAAAGGTTTTGAATTTGATGAATACATCCATCCATGATTTAGAGAAAAAAGGATGTTGCTTTTTTTAATACCAGTAAGATCAAAAAATTTATTAATTAATATTTTTGAATTCAAATCTTTATTTTCTTTATTTTTCAAAATTTTTTTATTTGCCCACAATGCCGTACTTTGAAGTGTCCAAAATTCATAAATACTTTTAAATCTTAACTTACTATTTTCTTTAGCAGCCCAACCTAAAATTTGATCATCAAATAAAAAACTACTTATATTTTTTTTTGTTTTTTTCATTTTTATCATGACTGTAATATTTGCATCCATTTTTAATTTTTTTTTAATAAATGAATGATTAATATATTTTTTTGCTAATTTAAGTAATTGAGGATGTGGGCATGTTAAAATAAGATTATCATAAAATTTATTGTCACCATCAGAAAAGCTAAGTTTCCATTTGTTTTTATTATAATCAATTTTTTTTAATTCTTTTTGAAAGTTACAATTAATTTTTTTTAATAAATACTTACTAATATCGTTATTACCTTGCCTACCAATAATTTTTTTATGATTTTTATTTTCTTTTATTTTTTTATTTTGAAAAATATGCTGACCCTTCCAATTTTTTAATATTTTTTTTGCTATGAGTTTTTTTGTAAATTTTTTAAACTCAGTACTCTTAGGGGAGATGTATTGAGCACCATGATCAAAGCCTATTTTTTTATCTAACCTTTTAAATGATGATCTGCCACCAGGACCTCTTGCTTTGTCATAGAGATCTACAGAATGTTTTTTATTTAATAAATTTGAAATTGTAGAACCAGATATTCCTGATCCAATTACACAGTAAGTGCTCATTTACCTGCAACTGTCATTCCGTCTATCATCATAGTTGGTGAATTGATAGAATATTCAAAATCTAAATCACTAGCTAAAGTTATATTTTTGAACATATCTTTAAAATTTCCTGCAATTGTTATCTCATTTACTGGAAATTTGAATTCGCCATTTTCAATTAAGAAACCTGTTGCACCTACTGAATAATCTCCTGTAACTAAATTACTTCCATGGCCAATTGTTTCTGTTACATAAATGTGTTTTGAATTACTTTTTAATAAATCTTCGAAACTAATGTTCCCATTATCAAAATATAAATTTGTTGTACCACCACATCTTCCATTTGATTTTAAGTTAAGTTTTTTTCCATTGTACGTATCGACTAGATAATTTTTTAAGATACCGTTTTGTACAACATTTAAAGTATCTGATTTTACTCCCTCTGAATCAAAGATTTGAGATCCAACACCTTTATTTATATCTGGTTTATCAATGACGTTTATTGTTTCTGTAAATATTTGTTCATTAATTTTATCTTTAAGAAAAGATGTTCCTCTAGAAATCGCAGATGAAGATATGGCCCCTGCAAAAGCACCTAACATTCCTTTAGCTATCCTTTTGTCAAATATAATACTTATTTTTTCACTTCCAATTTTATTTGGGCTTAATTTTTTTATGGTCTGTTCAGAAGCTTTTTGACCAAGTTCTTTTGCGCCCTTAATGTCTGATAAATGACGTTTGCTTGTAAATTCATAGTCTCTTTCCATGCTATTTTCATCTTTAGCAACAGTAACACAAGATGCACTAAATGAAGATGATTTATACCCTTCACAAAATCCGTCACTATTTGCTAAAATAAAGTTAGATTTATTTTCAGTAAAACTAGATTCTGTATTAATGATTTTTTCTTCTGAAGATGCAGCGCTCTCAAGCTCTTTCAAATATTCAATTTTTTTTTCATTATCAAAGTGTGTTTCATCATATAAATTTAAATTTTTAATTTCTTTAGCTAAAAGATCTTTATCTGGTAAAGAATTAAATTCATCTTCAGGAGTATTTTTGGTTGTTTCAAAACATTTTTCTATTAATGTTTTAATATTATCATTTAATAAGTTTGACGAAGAAATTGATGATCTTTTTTTTCCCAAATAAGTCTCAATGCTTATTGCTAGTCCATCAGATCTATTAGACTCGTCTAAAGTATTATTTCTAAAATTTACAGTTTCAGAAATTGAATGACCTACTGTTACACTTGATCCAGTTGCACCTAACTTTTTAGCTAAATCTAAGCAATATGATGCTTTTGATCTCAAATATTCTTGATCCTTAACCATAATTTAAAGTTTTGTTCCACCAACAGTCATTTTTTCTATTAAGATTGAAGGTTGGGCAACTCCAACTGGAACACCTTGTCCAGCTTTACCACAAGTTCCTATACCAGGATCTAACATCATATCATTTCCAACCATAGAAACTTCTTTTAAAATTGAAGGACCATCTCCTATTAATGTCGCTCCCTTTATCGGTGAACCAATCTTTCCATTATTAATTTCATATGCCTCGGTACAATTAAATACAAATTTTCCAGATGTAATGTCTACTTGTCCTCCTCCAAAACTTACTGCAAAAATTCCTTTGTCTACTGATTTAATCATTTCCTCTTGAGTTTGGTTTCCACTCAACATCATTGTATTTCTCATTCTCGGCAAAACAACGTGTCTATAATTTTCTCTTCTTCCTGAGCCAGTCGATTTGGTATTCATCAATCTAGCATTTAATCTATCTTGCATAAAATTCTTTAATATCCCATTTTCAATCAATACTGTTTTTTCTGTTGGTGTACCTTCATCATCAATAGTTAAGCTACCTCTTCTATTATCAATTGTTCCATCATCAACAATCGTAACTCCCTCACTGGCAACTTTTTGGCCCATAAGATCATGAAATGCAGAAGTTTTTTTTCTATTAAAGTCTCCCTCTAAACCATGTCCAATAGCTTCATGTATTAAAATCGCTGGCCACCCAGGTCCTAAAACAACTTTCATTTCTCCTGCTGGAGCAGGTTTACTATCTAAATTTACAGAGGCAATTCTAAATGCTTCCTCACATACAGTTTTCCAATTATCATTTTTTAGATATTCATCATAAGATTGTCTTCCGCCTATTCCATAAACGCCAGTTTCTTTTCTTCCATTTTTTTCTAACATCACAGATACATTAAATCTAATTAATGGTCGGACATCAGTTAATACCTCACCACCTGATCTTATAATCTCAATAGTTTTTTGTTCGCCTGCAAAACTCGTAGTAACTTGTTTTACAGATTGATCTTTTTTTCTTAGATACTCATTTACTTTATTTAATACTTCTAATTTCGAATTTAATGTTTTTTGATCTATGGGATTAATATCCTGATAAAATTTTTTATTAGATCTTGAAATATCTTGATTATAAGTACCTTTCATAGACTTCAGTGTAGATTTTAAATTTTCGGAGGATTTTTTTAATGAATCTTTTGATATTTCATTAGAGTGAGAATATGCAACAACCTCTCCTGTAATTGCTCTAAATCCAAAACCTAAATCTGAACTATAGCTTGAGCTTTTAATTTTATTATCATCTAATAAAATAGATTCGGATTTAGTGTCCTCCAAATATAACTCACCATCATCACAATTTTGTAATGTATCAGATACTATTGCATCAGCATCTTTTCTTGTTAAATCAGATTTGTCAAAAAAATTACTCACTCGGTTTAGATAGTGCTTTATTATTAATTTTCAACTAATCATTTGGCGCATTTACATGCTTACTTTTGAGGTTAATATAATCTTTTATGAAAGTTTATTTTAATAACTCTTGCAAAATTTGCAGATCAGAAATCAATATGTATAAAAAAGAAAATATTAAAGATATTGATTGGATAGATATTACGGATAACAAAGAAGCAGAAAAAGAAACTTCCAAAAATGACAAAGAACTTTTAAGAAGATTGCACATTAAAGAAAACGATCAAGTAATTGAAGGTGCAGAAGCTTTTCTTTATGTCTGGAAAAGAATACCAAAATATAAATTCTTATATAATTTTTTTAAACTTCCTATCATTTTTACTATTTTTAAGTATGGATATGAAATAGTTGCGTATTTTTTATACTTGAAAAATAAAAAACAATTAAAAAATTAATTAAGAAAAAATATCAAAATTTGACTCAATAAAGACATTGAGAGGATAAACATAATTAAAACAACAGAATACATAAGAGTAATAATCTTATTTCTTTTTCTTCTTAATCTTACAAAATTTTTGTCATCCAAATCTGATATGTCTCTTTCTCCATCAACTTCATAATCATAACTCCATCTCCAAGTTGATTGTCCCAACCTTTCGTCTTGACTATTAAAATATCTGATCCAAGCAAGAATATAACTTAACAGAGCATATAAAATCGCCATTGCAATTATTCCATAAAACATGACTAATAATACTTAAATTAAACGTAATAATTAATTGTTAATTTTGGCTCTTTTTCTTGCAATTAATTGAGTTAAAGAATCCACCATCGTGTCTGAAGCTTTGAATATTTCATTATTTTTAAATTCATGAGAGATGTTTTTCTCAGGATTAGTTTTATCTTCAATGACTATACCTTCATCAGGAGAATTATTTTTAATATAAATTAATAATAACCATTCCTCATCAAGAGCTTCATCCCACTTAACAAATATCTCACCTGTTTCAAATCTTCTATCGATACATCGAAAAATAGACATGTGTCTTGTAATATGTCTTTTATTTAATTGGAAAACTAAACTACTAGCACTCCTATAAAAGCTTTCAAGAGCAAATTCAATTTTTTGTCTTGCTAATGTATATTCTTTTTCTTTCCTTAATAATGTTTCTCTATCTTCATCACCTTGAATTTTAACACCTAGGGCCTCTACTCTCTCTCTTATTTTTTGATCTCTTATTATTCGATATTTCTCTTTTAACTTCTCAATTCTCTGTTGTAGTCCTGCATAATCTTCTCTTCTTTCTTTTAATGAAATTTTTTCTAATTTTTCTAATTCTTTAACTTCTCTTACTCTAAATTTTTCAATCTGTTTTTCTAATTTTAGCTGTTGTAAAAATTTCTTTTGTTTTTCTGCTTGTTCAATTCTTAATAAAGCCTGTTCTTTTCGTAAGAATAATTTAATTTCTTTTGTTCTTTGTTTTTCTAATCTAATCTCTTCCTTTAATACTTGTTCATTAAGCTTTACTTTTAATTCTTGTTCCTTCTG